>JANPDZ010000904.1:0-13682 GCA_031431735.1 Acidobacteriota bacterium
CTAATGGATATTGGTGGCGGCAGGCTTGCTCGCACCAATCGGGACAATAGTTTTATTTGCTCTGATGGGCAAAATCAAGAAGGTTTACTAGGAGAAAAATGCAAAATTATTTTGATTTTACGGGAAAGGTAGTATTGATTACCGGAGCGAGTTCGGGAATTGGGCGCGCAACCGCGGAATTATTCGCCGAATGCGGAGCAAATGTGGCGATTACTTATCTGCACAATGAAAAAGGTGCCAATGAGGTTGTCGCAAAAATTAACGAATCCGGTGGAAAAGGTTTGGCGATTCAAGCTGATTTTTCAACTATTGATGCTGTGAAAACAACGGTTGAGCGGGTTGAAGCCGAACTTGGTGCGGTTGATATTTTGGTTAACAATGCCGGTTCGCTGGTTGAAAGATTGCGCACCCTTGAATTGACCGAAGCCCGTTGGGACGAAGTTTTCGCGTTGAATGTGAAGAGTGCATTTTTTGCGGTTCAAGCGGTGATTCCGAAAATGCTTGAAAAAGGAGCAGGAGTAATCGTAAATGTAACTTCGATTGCCGGCCGCAACGGCGGAGCATTGGGTTCGATTCATTATTCATCCGCAAAAGCCGCGATGTTGGTGATGACAAAAGGCTTGGCGAAGGAATTTGCCGCTCAGGGAATTCATATCAACGCAGTTTCGCCCGGCGTGATCGATACGCCATATCACGAAACATTTTCGACGCCCGAAGCGATGAAAAATTTTGCCAATATGATTCCGATGGGAAGAGTCGGTAAATCGTCCGAAGTTGCCGGCACGATTGCGTTTCTCGCTTCGGAGGCCTCAGGCTATTTATGCGGTGAGACCATTGAAATCAATGGCGGAATGATGATGGACTAATCGGATTTTGGATTTGTGATTTTGGATTTTGGATTGTTTTTGTAGAGGTTATAACTTTCGCCAAAGGTAATTTTATATGTCAAAAAATATTACTGCAATTCTTTTAATTTTCGCATTCATTTCTAATTTTGCTTTTGCACAAGACCAACAGGAACTTGAAGCCGAGCGTAAAGCAAGTCAAAAGTTGAAAGGCGAAAATCCGCTCGTAAATTTGATGAAGACGAAAAATTCTTCATTGAAAAAAGAACTTGAAGGCGTTCATCCGCGGGTTTTCGTTACTCAATCTGAAATTGATGCCCTTAAAGATAAGGCTAAGTCGCAGAAGGAATTGTGGCAAACCGCGATTTCGCGGGTCAGGGCTTTGATGGTTGAACCGGCGAAACCACCTGCCGAAGAGCGTCGCGTGCAAAATGAAGTCGGCTTGGGAATTGCCGAAGCTGCTTTTATATACAAGGTTACGGGCGAGAAGAAATATCTCGATGCAGCCAAAAAATATATGGATGCAGCCGTCAGCTACGATGTTTGGGGATATTCATATAACAAACCAAACGTTGATCTTGCAGCGGGACATTTTTTGTATGGAATGGGCTGGGCTTACGATTTACTCTACAACGATTTAACGCCCGCCGAACGCGAAAAATATCGCGGCAAACTTATTAAACAAGCTCGTTTGCTTTACGATTTTTTCAAACCACGAAAAGGCAAAACTTACGCCTATTCACAAAATCACACGTTTATTCCAATTGCGGGTTTGGCGGTTACAGCCTACGCATTGATGGGCGAAACTGATGAAGCAAAAGATTGGGCGGCGGTTTCGCGTGCGATTTTTGATCGGGTTTTGGCGACGTATTCGCAAGACGGATATTTCTACGAAAGCATGGAATATTGGATTTTCTCAATGCCTTGGATTGCCCATTATTTGGACGCTCATCTGCATTCAACCGGCGAAAATCTTTATCTGACTACGCCGGGATTGCGTCTTTCGCACAAGTATATTGCTCATATCAATTTGCCCGGAGGAGAATTCAATTTTGATTTTGGCGATATTTACGCCGGACCGGTTACACGCTCAAGAAAAGGCGACGATTACAAACGCGAAAGAATTGATGGAAAATTTCGCACTAATTACAATATTCTCTATAACTTAGCCACTCAATATAAGGATGGCGAAGTTCAGGGAGTTGCCGATTGGGTTAAATCTAAAGGTCAGGTAAATGCGGAAGAAATTTGGACATTCATTTGGTATAACCGAAATATCAAATCGGTTCCGATTGAAAAACAAGCTACGTGGCACTACTTCCCTGATCATGAACTCGTTTTTTGGCGAAGTTCGTGGGATGACAAAGCCACTGCTTTTGCTTTCAAATGCGGTCCGCCGGAAGGTCACGGAGCAAATGAAGCTATCAAGAATATTCCCGAATGGCGATTGTCGAGTGGACATGCACATCCTGATTCAGGTTCGTTTATCATCTGGGCGAATGAAAAATATTTAACCGGTGATTCCGGCTATGCCGGAGTTCCATTGACAGAACATCATAATACGCTAATTTTTGACGGACAAGGACAACATCGCGAAGGCAAAGGACATGATGTTTTTATCGGGATCCCTTATGAGAGGATGAATAAACTTCGCATTATTACCGCCAAAATGAGCGCGAATATGGTTTCGATAGTCGCTGATGTTTCGGCGGCTTACGAACCGGAAGTTGGTGTTAAGAAGTTCATTCGCAAGTTTGAATTCACCGCTCCGGATAGTTTCGTGATAACGGATGACATCGAAACTGATAAACCTAAAACGATTACGTCGTTTCTACACGCTGACAACGTAATCAACCAAATTTCCGCGAGTAGCTTTTCGTTTGAACCCAACGGAACAAGTCTACTAAGTGAAATAATTGCGCCGAAAATGTTCGATTCAAAAATTGAAAAGAATATTTTAACCGCACCGGGCAGACCGGGAAGCGTCGATAAAGGCGAACGTGAGGAACGCGGAGTCAGGCTGGCGATTTCGACCAAAGAAAAAGTGAGAAAGGCGAAATTCGTTACAAAATTGACAATCCAAAGGTAAGGGAATTAAAAATGCGCAAATTATTGATGAATACGACGAATAATTTAATTTTGGAAAGCCGGTTTGCCGGAGTATTTCCTGAGTTGATCGTAGTTTTATTTCGTCGATTTTAAAAAATAATGCCATTCAATAATATTTTACTTGATTTTTTGAAGATAGAGAGTAATATGTTAGAAGTTTAAACATATTACGAAATCAAATTTTTAATTTATGGTGTTTCTCGACGGTTAATACTTGTGTTATTCGAAGTGTGAACTTGTTAATCTTTGAAATAAAGTGAATTTGTTTAATTTATTAACAAAAATCTGCACCCATAGATTACTGACATTATGGTATTTAGATCAAACGCAAGAGTGCGATTTAACGAAAGAGAAAGCTTTAGCACCTAGCACAGGGTTTCGTAGGTTGGAAGTACTCCGGTAATTTTAAGTCCGGTATTTCGGGGAGCAGTTGCCTAAACCAAAAACTGAGAGTCAAGGGGAATTACAAAGATTTAGGATAGATATTTTTAAGGAGAAATAAAAGAAATGAAAAAATTCAAATCTGGTTTGAATTCGATAATGACTAATTGTCAAAATCGTTGTTTGGTAGTATTTGCCATGTTTGCGATTCTGCTTGCCATTCCAGTGGGAGCGATCGCACAAACCACATCGGCGACAATTATCGGAACCGTCTCGGATCCGGCCGGAGCACCGGTGCCCGCTGCGAGTGTAACTGCCCGCAATGCAGACACAGGATTAACCCGCACGGTTTCAACCGGAGAGGATGGCAACTTTAGGCTGGAATTTCTTCCGGTTGGAAACTATTCGGTTGAGGTTACGGCGACTTCCGGCTTTAAGAAAGCGAGCCAAACCGGCATCGTTCTTCAGGTCGGCGATATTTTACGTAATGACATAACGCTTGAGGTTGGTGCAGTTACGGAAGAAGTTACAATTACTGACGCGCCTCCCGAGGTTAATACAAGTTCTCCTGAACTTGGACGCACTATCCAATCTGTCGAAATTACGAATCTTCCTTTGGTTGAACGTAATGTTTATGCTTTGCTTGATCTAACACCTGGTGTGCAGTCCAACAATACGGGTGTGTCATCTGCTTCTGTCGGAACGAGCAATCTTAGTTTAGGTTTTCCAGAGCAGCGGACGCTTATTAATGGCGGAACGGATGGCGGTACAGGATCAGTAAACTACTTTCTTGATGGCGGCACTAATATGACCAACTTGCGTAATACCGGAAATGTTGCACCAAATCCGGAAGCGATTCAGGAATTCAAAGTTACGACCAGCAGTTACAATGCCGAGTATGGTCGATTCGCGAGTGGAATTATCAATCTGCTCACTAAGTCAGGTACAAATAAGTTTCGTGGTTCGCTTTATGAATTTGTGCGAAACACAGCTTTTAATGCTAATGAGTGGGGTTCGCAACTCGAAAGATCACCTTATCATCGTAATCAATTCGGCGGCTCAATCGGCGGACCGATCAAGAGTGACCGAACATTTTTCTTCTTTACTTATTCAGGGTTACGTCAAACTACAAGCACCTTTCTAAACAATGCAATTGTACCGACGGCTCTTGAGCGTGTTGGCAATTTTTCCCAATCTGCAACACAGCCGAGGGATCCGGCAACGGTTTTACCCGGCGGAGCTGCAAATTCAGGTACAGTTTTTACTTGTTTGGGAGCTGTCGGTGTAATCTGTCCAAACCGTCTTGATCCCGTTGCTCTGAGGATCATCAATGAATTCATTCCCACCGCAAACCTTCCTGGAAGCAGATGGCAGGGAAACGTTCCCAACCCATATAACACAAATGAATTTTTGGTTAAGCTTGATCATCAGGTGAATGAACCGCACCGTTTAAGCTTTACATACTTTACCACCGCCGGAAGCACAACGGTATTTCCGGGCTCCGGCAATCTTCCGTGGGCTACGCAAAATTTCAAATGGCGACAACACAACGCGAATCTGAGCGATGTTTGGGTAATCGGACCCGACAAAATCAATCAGTTGTGGTTAACCTACACGCGCAGTTTTGGTGGACGTTTGAACAATCCGGGGACAACGCTTAGAGATTTGGGTTCAACATTCTCACCGCAAGGTGTCGGTTCACTCCCGCAAATTACGGTGAATGGATTTTTCACTCTTTCGAACGCGATCGGCGGACCAACCGCCGGTACAAACCTTTATTCATTGCGTGATGTGTTCAGTTGGAATAAAGGACGCCATTCGATTAAACTCGGCGGTGAATTTACGCTCAATAAAGACATTCAGGAAACTCTCCTTAATAACTACGGCGTTTTTACTTTTAATAATGGTATGACAAGAAACGCTTTGGCTGACTTCCTTCTCGGTGTCCCAAGTGCCGTAACACAAGATGCCCCGGTCACCGGCTTGACCAATACGTGGTATACGGCATTGTTTTTGCAAGACGATGTTCGTGTGAGTCCGAAGTTGACGCTTAATTTAGGTCTTCGTTGGGATGTTCAAACGCCGCCGACTGACCCGCAAAATCGATTCGTGAACTATGTACCCGGACAAAGATCGACGGTAAATAGCATTGCACCTGTTGGTTTATTGTTTTATGGCGACCCTGGCGTTGAAAGAGGCGGGATTCCGGTGAGCTATACTCACTTTTCGCCCCGTCTGGGATTCGCTTACGATCCATTCGGCGACGGAAAAACGTCGATTCGTGCTGCCGCCGGTCTGTTTTACGGAAGCATCTCCGGTAATGAGTGGAACACAATGACAAACTTCCAGCCGTTTGCGACTCGATTGGCATTCACCAATATCAATCAAAGAACAACCTCTGCCGGAGTTCCGCTTGGAGCTTCATTGAGCAATCCTTATACCGCCTATGTGGGTGGAAATCCTTTCCCATATAATGGAACATTTCTGAATGGCGGCGGCGTATTTGCTGTTTCACCAGATTTCGTATTTCCGCGTACGCTCCAAATGAACCTTTCGGTTCAGCGCCAAATTACAAAGAATTTGACACTTGGTGTCGCCTACGTAGCCTCTATTGCTCGCAATCTTCCGTTTGGACGTGATGTAAATTATCCCGTTCTTACGCCGACAGCAACGACTGCGGGAGCTAATGTTCTTTCGAGACGACCGAATCCCGCTTTTGGTGCCGTGACGGTTCTCGATTCCGATCAAGGTGCGGAATACGACGGGTTGCAGATTACCGGCGCGATGAAGCTAAACAAGCTAGTCAGTATTAATGGCTTTTATACGCTGAGTTCGACAAGAAGCACTGTTCAGCTTCACAACAACACTACACAGGGATTAGCACAAAACTTTACCCGGTTGGGTGAAGAAAATGGACGTGCTGATACAGATCAGCGTCACGTATTCAGCATGAGCATGAATTTCCAACCGGATTTCTACCGGGGCGGCAATCGAGTTGCGAAAGCAATCCTAAATGGCTGGAGTATTTCGCCAATCGTTAAGGCTCGTAGCGGACGACCATTTACGGTTACCAACGGCGGTGTCGATGCCAACCTTGACGGAGTTACCGGAACCGACCGTGCACAGTTGATCGGTAATCCATACATTTCCAATCCAACGCCGGAACGATGGTTTAATACGGCTGCCTTTGCTCAAAATGTTGCCACTACCGGTATTGCAATAAATGGTTCGTCGCCGCGGAATGTTTTGGATGGTCCCGGTTTCCGGGTAGTTGACCTGGCATTGTCGCGTGACTTCAGATTTGGAGAACGCTTCAAACTACGTCTGCGTGCGGAAGGTACAAATGTTTTTAACATTGTAAATTACGGACAGCCGGGCTCTGCTGTTCCATCTGGTGCGACTTCTACTACGTTCGGTGTTATCAGAACGGCGAATGATATGCGTAGGCTTCAGTTTGGGCTACGACTAACCTTCTAATTCTGGACGGTTGTAGCCTTTGCGTGGTTGGTTTCAAAGTAAAATAGAGTTCGTCTGAGCTTGGTATTTAATATCATTCGAACTCTATTTGGCTTTGTCGGAAAAGTAATAAATTTTTTCAAAACAGCGAGATTACTTTGGTCTCAATAAGTGGTCGTTTTGGGCGATTACACTTCATTTCATTTATTCAAATGGAGAATCTAAACTCAACAAAGACAAAAGGATACGGTGGCAAATTAGTTTCGAAATTTTGAAATAGAATTTCAGACTGAAAGGCAATCTAACGATCTTTGGTAAAATTCAAGTTGAATTTACCGAAACACTTTTGGAACGCGTTGGCGTCCGTGCAAGCGAGCCGCTTGCGTTCCAGTCGATTGTAAAATTTATGATTGGTGAAGCAGAACAAATTGAAGCATTGGTCACAGACTGGAAGACGATTCCGGTTGAACATATTGGGGAAGGCATCGAACGCCAAATGGTCGTCGGGCAAAACATTATGATTTGCCGACTCAAATTTGCACCGTTCACTATTACAGCCGAGCATAGTCATATTCACGAACAGATGACGCTCGTCATGCAGGGCAAAGTCAAATTTATCTTGGGCAGCGAAGAACGAATTGTTTCCGCCGGCGACGTTTTGCATTTTCCGTCAAACCACTGGCACGGCGCGACGATGCTTGACGAAGAAGTGGTTTTGATTGATATTTTCTCGCCGATCCGAGAAGATTTTCTCGGAGATTGAACTCGGAGACACGAGTGAAACCCGAGACTCAGTAGACCCAAATTTCGGATTTCGGATTTCGGATTTCGGATTATTAATCAATCCAAATTTGGATTTGTTGAGATTAGTTGATTTGGGATTTCGGAATTCTGAGTTGGGATTAAGCCTCGAATCAACAACCAATCCACAATCCGCAATCTGCAATCCCCAATCGAAAGCGGTTTTAATTGTTTTCAATGACCGCTTTTGACGGTCGAAAGAAACCCGTCTTTACAAATTTGGATCTACTGATACGGTTTTCACTTAAAAACTATACAATAAGTCAGAACAGCGAGCGGTAGCAACCTGTTAAATGTTATTGATATTCAAAGCGTCGCTACCGCTCAGGGTTCTGACTTATTGCCTACAGCTAATGCACATTTGATTATTTATTTTATTTGACGTCGAAGCGTCGTCAAGCTAGAATTATGCTTCGTTATAATTTTGCGAAAATCATAAGCAATGGAGAATAAGAATGTCTGCGTTAAAAATTAAATCAAAAGAAAGTTGTCGTTGGGATATTGTCAGTTTGGGCGAGGTAATGCTTAGGCTTGATCCGGGCGATAAACGAATTCACACCACGCGTTCGTTTGAATTGTGGGAAGGCGGCGGCGAGTATAACGTGGCACGCGGCTTGAAACGATGTTTCGGGCTGGAGGCTGCAGTGGTAACTGCTTTTGCCGACAATCCTGTCGGGA
The DNA here is from genome assembly GCA_031431735.1 of Acidobacteriota bacterium. GTDB lineage: Bacteria > Acidobacteriota > Blastocatellia > Pyrinomonadales > Pyrinomonadaceae > JAFDVJ01. The sequence goes on from JANPDZ010000904.1 coordinate 8,271, forward strand.
AACTCGTGCAAGATTTGATTTATCAAGGCGGTGTTGATCAATCTCACGTTAAATGGGTGAAATACGATGGAGTCGGGCGCTCCGTTCGCAACGGTATGAATTTTACCGAGCGCGGATTCGGAGTTCGTGCGGCTTTAGGTTGTTCCGATCGTGGAAACACGGCAGTTTCGCAACTAAAAAAAGGCGACATTGATTGGGAAAAGATCTTCGGCGAAGAGGGTGCGCGTTGGCTGCATACGGGCGGAATTTTCTGTGCGTTGAGCGAATCTACACCGGAAGTTGCGAAAGAGGCTATGGAAGTAGCCAAAAAATACGGTACGATTATTTCCTACGATTTGAACTATCGTGATTCGCTTTGGAAAGCAATCGGCGGCAAAGAGAAAGCTCAGGAAGTTAATCGGGATTTGGCAAAATATGTTGACGTAATGATCGGTAATGAAGAAGATTTTACGGCATGTTTGGGCTTCGAAGTGGAAGGTCAAGACGAAAACCACTCGAAATTGGACGTTGTTAATTTCGAGAAAATGATTCGCAAAGCAGTTTCGGAATTTCCGAATTTCGCAGTTGCGACGACGACGCTGAGAAACGCAAAGACAGCTTCAATCAACGATTGGGGCGCAGTTTGCTTTACCAATGACACGCTTTATCAAGCTCCGATGCGGGAAAATCTTGAGATTTTTGACCGCGTTGGCGGTGGAGATTCTTTCGCGTCAGGTCTGATTTACGGATTCTTGAGCGGTGAAGATGCACAATTTGCGGTCAATTGCGGAGCGGCACACGGAGCTTTGGCAATGTCCACGCCCGGCGATACAACGATGGCGAGTTTGGCCGACGTGCAAAGAGTAATGAAAGGTGGCGGTGCGAGAGTCGCTCGATAGGGCAAATTCCAAATTTCAAATTTCAAATTTCAAATTCCAAAGCCAAGAGCGAGAATTTGTTCTGAAATCTGAAATCTAAAATCTGAAATAAAAAAATATGAACAGAAATGAAGTAGTCAGCAGAATAAAAGAAATCGGTATCGTGCCGGTTGTTCGGGCGGATTCGCCGGAAGAGGCGATGCAGGCTGTTGAGGCAATTAAAGCAGGCGGAGTTCCGATTTTGGAAATTACAATGACCGTTCCCGGTGCGATCAAAGTAATTGAAATGATTGCGGATAAATTTGGCGACGAGGTAATCCTCGGTGCCGGAACCGTTCTTGATCCGGAGACCGCGCGAAATTGTATCTTAGCCGGCGCAAGATTTATCGTTAGTCCCGCATTGAATATCAAAACGATCGAACTTTGCCGTCGTTATTCCGTGCCAATTTGTCCGGGTGCTTTAACTCCAACCGAAGTTGTCACGGCGTGGCAAGCGGGGGCAGATTTTGTAAAAGTTTTCCCTTGTAGTGCAATGGGCGGAGCAAGCTACATCAAAGGTCTGAAAGCACCTTTGCCACAAGTGGAATTAATTCCAACCGGCGGAGTAAATCTTAATACCGCCGCAGATTTCATTAAAGCCGGCTCGAGCGCTTTGGGAGTTGGTGCGGATTTGGTTGATTTAAAAGCTTTGCGTGCCGGAGACGCTGCCAAGATTACGGAAAGTGCCAAAAAATTCGTGCAACTCGTAAAAGACGCACGTGCTTAAATCAATGAGACGTATTTTCCTCTTCTTGAGTTAAACAAAATCGAAACAAAATTATTGCCTCCGGGGTTAAAGTCTTCCTTTTTAGTGAAATTTAGTGAAAGCAGAATTTAAAGTCCCGGAGGCAATTTGCGTTTTCAATGCTTTTTTTCAAGAAGTTAATAAAAACAAACGCTAAGTAAAAGAATTAAAATAAAATACTCCACTTTTGGACAGGTCAGAACCATCTGCGGTAGCGGGCGGGTTACTTTTCACAATAAGCTAAAACCCATCCGCTACCGCAGATGGTTCTGACCTGTTGTCATAAATTGAAATGGCTTACTTTATTTTTGCTTCGTTACTAACATTAATATTTTTACTTGACTTTTTTTCGAATGTGAATATTATGTTAAAAGTCTTAACAAATTGATTTGAGAATTTCGTAGGAACGGAAATGAGTGAGAGTTGTTGAAATTGTATTAAAATCTAACGGAGTCTGATTATAATTAGTTTAATCTTCTAACATAACAATGAGAAGAATAAATCCAAGTAATTTCAAATTAGCAAAGCAAGGCACGTCGCGTGAAATTAACCGGCAAATCGTGTTGACTCTGATTCGCACGCATCAACCCGTTTCGCGAGCGGATTTGTCACGTTTGATGGATACGAATCGAGCGAATATTACTTTTCTCGTTAATGAATTACTGGAAGAAAATTTAATTCGTGAAGGTGCCCGGGGAAGCGAGAAGGTTCGCGGCAGAAAACCGACATTTCTTTACGTGAATTCAAAAAAGAGTTTTGCGATCGCGGTTGATATACGTTCGAGCCGAACATTTTTGATGCTCACGGATTCGATTGGAAATCAGATTGACGACATTTGCAGCTTTCCAACCGAAACGATACCGGAAAGATTCGTTTCTGCCTTGGCGACTAACATTTTGAAATTGTCGAAAGACAAGTTGGATTTCGCGAACTGCGAGGGAATCGGAATCGTGATTCCGGGAATGCTTAATCGAAAAACCGGAATAGTGATCAATGCACCTACTCTTGGCTGGCTAAACGTCGATTTACTGTCGCCGCTTCAAGCGGAATTCGAAGGAATTGAAATCCAGCTTGAAAATTCAGGAAAGGCGTGTGCCTTGTCGCAAATCTGGACAGCCCGCGGAGTGGCGTCGTCGCACAACGATATTGTTTTTGTGAGTGTTTCAGACGGAGTTGGGGTTGGCATAGTGATCAATGGTGAACTGATGCGAGGGAAACATAACACTGCCGGTGAATTCGGACACGTCCCGCTTAGTATTGACGGTCCGCCATGTTCGTGCGGGGCAAACGGCTGCTGGGAAGCCTATGTTTCCAATTTATCAACTCTTTCGCGGTATTTCGGACGGGATATCAAACGAAGACAGTCGCAATCGATTGAGGATGCGGAATTTACAATTGAAGATTTGATTTCGAGAGCTCGCGGCGGCGATGCCAAAGCTCTCACTGCCTTGAATTCCACCGCCCGATATCTCGGACTTGGTTTAGCTTCGGTAATCAACGCGATCGATCCGTCAGAAATCTACATTGGCGGCGAAATTACGGAAGCGTGGGGTTTGATCGAACCGCAAGTGCGTGAGGCGATTAAAGAAAGAACTTTAACACAAGAGCTCGGAGCAACTCCGATTCGGATTGTTCCGGCAACCGAACATCCACGGTTGCGTGGAGCAGTGGCATTGGTCACAGCTCCGGCATTTGCCGCACCAATGGTTGCATAAGACTTAAGTAACGAAGAGGAAATAAAGTAACCCACTTGATTTTGGACAAGTCAGAACCATCTGCGGTAGCGGATGGGTTTTGGCTAAATACACAATTGCTTGTGAAACTTAACCCGCCACGTAGGCGCCGGCGGTTCTGACCAGTTCAAAAAGTCACTGTTTTGAGTATCGAAAGATTGAGTCTTAATTAAAGGTGAAAAAGTGAAAGAAACTCCATATCTAAAAATATTTATCTCTGTTTGCCATTTGCTCATCGTGGGCGTTGGATTTGAAGTTGCGATCTCTGCACAAAAAAAGGAGCCAATTTCCAACGCGCCGATCAAAGTGACGGGATTGAAAAAAGAGGTAAATGACTTTCTGGCTCGCGAGGTGGCTGTCCATTTCGGCGACATCAAAACGCTTGATCCGCCGCCGGATAAAGTGAACGGTTCAATCACGACCGGCGAATACACCTGGGGCAGTTTTATGCGGGTTGTCGCCGCTCAAAGTGAGGTTAGCGGCAGTAGCGTGATTGCCGGAAAAGATACGGCACGGTCAATTGCCGAAATGGGTTTGTATGAATCCGGCAAAGGCGGAAAGGCATTTTCGCAGCTTTACGCGGCGCAGGCTTTGCGGCATTTTGGGACGGACTTAAGCAAAAACGCCGTTTGGCAAAGTATGAACGATGCCGAGCGGAAAGAATGGACTTCGCTGCTGGATGCAACGCGGATCTACAATCCGAAAACGCGTCAAGTTATTAATCTGCCGGAAAATTATTTGGGTGTTGCGGCACGAATCGCGGCTTACGCTTACGAATTCGGCTTGATGAAAGATCGGGCGTTTCTCGATTCTTTGATCGAACGTGCCGCGATTCAATTCACGGATGGGGCGATTTATTCAGACGATGATTTTCCAAACGGACGCTACGATCGTTATTCAAACGAATATGTGAGATTTTGCTGGAAAGCCGCCGAAGTTGTCGGGCGCAAAGACATTCAGGAAAAGTTAAAACCTTCAATAAAAACCCAAATGAAACTTTGGTGGGATTTAGTTTCGGATAAAGGCTACGGCTACAATTGGGGCAGAAGCCAGGGACTCGTGAGCTATCTCGACACGCTCGAAATCGCCGCGTTTCTTGGAGAAAATCCTGAATTTCGTCCTGCTCCGATTGCGGATATTGCGAGCATTTATCAACTCGCGTGGCGTTGGATTCGTGACGGATATATTGACGACAGACACACTTTCAACATTTTCGCTTACGGACGAGGAAATTACGCCTACATCAGCATTCAACGCGAATTTCAGCAAATTGCGACGAGTTTTGCCAAAATTATTGTGGCTCACGATAGTTTTATGAAAACGCTCGAAAGCGAAAAGGTGCCGGAGTTTCCCGCACAACCGAATCTCGGCAATGTGGCGAGGTTTGAATTTTTCAGAAAGGACAAAGATTTCCAACTCGGCGTTTGGCTCGTCCGCCAGGGCAATTTGAAATTTGTGTTACCGATCACGACCGGATCGAAACCCGGTGCGTCCGATTACCTTGCCGCGCCATACGGGCTGGCGGGTTTTGCGAGCACGGTGGAAATGGTTTATCCCTCAATGGTTCCGTTTCTCGAAATGGAAGACGGGAAAACTTACACAACGGGCGAAGGCTCAACACTGATCGAATCGTCAAAAGACGGACAATCACTCCGTGTAGTTTGGAAAAAATGGGGACAGATCGGAAGTAAATCAGGCGAGAGATTTGAAAACGGAATAACCAGCGAAGTAAGTTGGCGGATCCTCGGCAATAAATTAACGCGAACCGAAACTCTAACGGCGAACAAGGATTTGAAAATAAAACGCTGGTGGTTTGCACTGCCAACGACAGCGGATAAATCGAAAATTGAACTGGTTGGCGGAAAGCGAACCGATGTTTTTGAAGGTCGTGAAGGCACGCTGAAAGTTTCAACAAACGCGGATTGGCAATACGAGACATCACTGGAAGCAACGGGCGACAGTAAATTAAGCAAAGGCGTTTTGCTGGCAATTCCGCTTCATTTGATTTATTCAGCGGAAAATATTCAGCTCAAAAAAG
>JANPDZ010000905.1:0-1613 GCA_031431735.1 Acidobacteriota bacterium
CGTCATTTTCGCGCTCTCGCGCTCAGGCAACCGGGACGGATTGCGCTCCAGTCGCTAAAACTTATCAATGAGGCATTACATTTATCCGATCCAAACCCTCGACATCCAAACAAAAATCCTGTATTTTTAGAAAATCCAATAAGATTAGTAATTTACTCTAACCAATTAATTTAACGATGATTGGACAAAGAGTTATACAACAACTTTTTTTGCCCCTTTTTGAATGAAAATAATTATCAAGGGAGAAATATTTATGTTTAATGCAGGAATAAAGATTAAGGGCTTTCTCAACAAGAAAGTTTTGAAAGGGTTTTTAACGATCGTTGCGGCGGCGGTTTTTTTCGGTTATGCGGGCAGCGCGGCGGCGAATAATATTCGTTGGTATATCTCGCCGAGTGATCCGTATGTTCAAAACTGGTCGGACACGACGGCGATCAATATTGACGATAATTGGGACAATTTTATCGCGATCAACGGCTATCGGGGCGACGATCTGACGACCGGCATCGGCGTTGACCCGCAGACCATTTTGGCGGATGGCGAAGCGACACCGCTCGATGTAATTGCCAATCAATCGAATCCGAATACGCTGACGACGGGCGGCGTTGCTGAATTTGACGGCATCGCCAATCCGACGATCGCGCTCAAAGGATCGGGCACGGCAGATGCGCCGCATCTGGTCATTCAACTCAATCGGGCGAGCTGTCCCGATGCAAAATTTTTCACGATCAGCTACAAAGTCCGCGATCTGGACAGCACCGCCAACAACGCCGCGTCGCAGGTGGCGCTTCATTACCGCGTCGGCACAACGGGCAATTATATCAATGTGCCGGGCGCGTTTGTCGCTGATGCGACCGATCCGAACGCGGCAACCAAGGTCAGCAATGTGATCGGCAATCTGCCGCATATTCCGGCCGGAGTCAATGAAATTTATATGCGGATTATGACGGCAAACGCCGCCGGAAACGATGAATGGGTCGGGATTGACGACATCAATATCGGTTGTTTTGCCCCGACATCGGCAAGTGCCGAAATTACGGGACGAGTTTTGACGGGCAAAGCGGGCGGCGTTTCAAGGGCGACCGTGTTTATGACCGATCAGGAAGGCCTCACGTATCAAACGCGTACTAACACTTTCGGTTATTACAAATTTGATAATATGCCGACCGGAAGATTTTACACTTTCAGTGTGTTGGCGAAAGGTCTTCAATTCGCGCCAAGGGTCGTCGCGCTCAGCGATTCGATCAGCGAACTTGATTTCTACGCACAGGAATAAAGTGAAAACAAACGTCCAAAAAGTTCTGAGTCCCGCGTTTACGCGGCTTTCAGCGAGGCGCAAGCGCAGCGGTTTTGTCGCCTACAAGCCAATGGCATTAAAAGTTAAGGACTTTTTTAATGCGATTTCAGGTGTTGAAAATGTCCGCGCGCATTGGCTTAAAAGTAATGCCTCAGTAAAAAGTTATTTTCAAGGTAAACTAGTGGTGCTTGGTGGAAATAACCTCGCACTTTTGATTATCAAAAGACGAACTGTAAATGTCCATAATTAAATGGCTTTGCTATCATTCGATTGAAATATCACACAAATTCTCTCTGTTGGGAAATTTCCACCCAGC
>JANPDZ010000906.1:0-1769 GCA_031431735.1 Acidobacteriota bacterium
TGTAAAGAAGCGCGCTTGCTTCGTCGCCGTTTTTCCGCGCAATGTCCGCCGCGCAAATTAAACCCGCAATTTCCGCCGCGATCGTCGAGGGCGAATAGCCCGAACGTTCTTCCCAACGTTCCTGCGGTGTCACCGGACCGTTTTTGACGATAAAATCAGCCGCCTTTTTGATGTGATTTTCGTAAGCCGCCTTGTCAAAACGCTGTAATTGATACGCCAAAATCAGCGGAAAAGCGACTTCATCCATTTGCAGCGAATTCCAAAAAGGCTTGCCGTCAAGCCACGAATTCTGCGGAAAACTTCCGTCCGGTTTCTGCTGAACCTTGAACAAAAATTCGAGCGCGCGTTCCGCCGCCGCCGTATCGCCCAAAGCCATAAACGCTGTCGCGACCTGATAAAGATCGCGCGACCAGACGAGATGATACCCGCCGACCGTATTTTCATTGGCATTCTTATCGCCGCCCCACGGAATAGTCAACGAAGCGATATTCGCGCCGCGATGAGTTTTATCCTCGTGCGCCTTGAGCAGCATCGCCGCCATATTAAACTGCGCCTGATATTTCGGCTCGACCTTGCGAAGAGTTTTGACGTAATCCGACCAGTCTTTTTCATACTCGGCTTGCGTTTTGGCAAAACCTTTGTTAAATGATTTGGCGGATTTGGTTGCGGCTTTTAAAATGTCTTCACCAAAAGAAACAATCGTCGTAAATCGTTGCGGCTTCATAATGCGCGCCATTTGCACGACATTTCCTTTTTCCGCTTTGGCGAAGGTTTCTATAATTTTTCCGAATTTTTTAAGCTGTTCTAAACCATCATTAACCTGATAATAACCGTTTGTATATTCCTCGATATCGCAGGAAAAAAACACACTCGAAGAGATGTTCCCGTCTTCTGCTCCCATTCCGCCGCTGACGGTCGCCGTGCCGGATCGCTTGATAGATTTTACGCCGACTTTTGTGATTTCACCTTTTTCATATTCAAACGATCCCTTTAATTGAAGCAGCGGCGAATAAGCCTTGTCGCCCATTCCCGAATTATTGATTGACGGGTCGTAATAAACGTAAAGATTGAGATTTTTATTTTTCGTCTGAAATTGAACGTCTATCAAAATCGAATCGGTTTCAACATCGGTCGTGTAAGTTTTTGTAATTGTCCATTCGCCCGATTTTGCCGTATTGATTTGCTGAAAACTTAATGAATCGGGGCGTGTAACTTTGATTTGGTGAACCGCGTCCGTTTGTTCGGTTTCAACTTTGCGCGTCTTCGGATTAACAACGACAAACTGTAAAAGATGAACATTCGCGACCGTCACATCAGGGTAATAAACCTCGGTCATGACGCCTTGCGCGAGCGTGAACCAGACCTTGCTTTCGAGCGAGGCAGAAGTTCCAATACCTTGTTTTCCGGCAGTCGCCCATTGCGCGTCATTGCCCGGAGCATTCGGCGCAAGTGTCTGAGCTTGCAGATTTAAGAAGAAAATTAACGCAAAGGCGCAAAGCGGCAAAGGCGCAAAGATTTTTAAAATGAAACTATCTACTTTTTTCATATAATCTCTCCGTCTCACCGTCTTTTTTTCTCCCGGTCTAATTCTTCCGTCCGACCATATCTGCGCCGACGGCGGCGACTAAAATTGTGCCCTTGACGATGGCCTGCACATAGGCCTGAAAACCCAGAAGCGACATTCCGTTATCGAGGCTCGCCATGATCAACGCACCCAAACATGCGCCGAAAACCGTGCCGCGTCCGCCCATCAGGCTCGCGCCGCCGAT
>JANPDZ010000907.1:0-5130 GCA_031431735.1 Acidobacteriota bacterium
ACTGACGTAGGGTGTCGCTCACGATGTTCGCTTTACCCTACGCTATTATATTTGTCGCTTTCAGCGACCAAAACCAATTTGCGTAACATGAGTTATAACTCACCTTACGCAGATCGGAAAAGTTTTCACCGCCAAGGACGCTAAGGACGCTAAGTAATAAAGGATTGACAAACCGTGCGGTTAAATCTCTATTCCGATGAAAACGTCCAAAAACTCCGCCTTTTTATTCAAAAAAGAATATTTCGATTGAAAATGAAGAGTTGTCAAACAATATTTCAAAAAACTTTGCGTCCTTAGCGTCCTTTGCGGTAATATTTCTTAAATTGCGTGAGGTGAGTTATAAAATTTTTCCGCTTGGAATTGATGCTTTGACGATAGAATTCGGCTGCGAAATCTCGCCCGCGCTCAACGATATTGTGATCAGTCTCTCGAAATATTTCGAAAATAATAAATTTGGAGGTTTTATTGAAACCGTTCCGGCTTATTCTTCAATGACAATTTTTTTTGATGTTTCAAAGGTCAGAAAAACTTTTCCCGACTTTGCAACGGCTTTTGCGGCCGTCAGTTATCTTGCTGAAACCGCGTTTTTTTGTGTACAAGGCCAAATGAAAACGACAGCGCGATCAATTAAAATTCCGGTTGATTTCAGTGATGAATTTGCGCTTGATCTGGAATTTGTCGCGATGTTAAATAATTTGACAAAGAATGAGGTCATCGAGCTTTTCACCGCAACAACATATCGCGTTTTTATGCTCGGATTCCTTCCCGGCTTTGCATATATGGGCGAAATTGATGAATTTATTGCCGCGCCGCGAAAAGCTTCGCCGCGTTTGATCGTACCAAAGGGCAGTGTCGGAATCGCCGGACGGCAAACCGGAATCTATCCGTTTGATTCGCCCGGTGGCTGGCAAATCATCGGCAAGACCGATTTCGAACTTTTTACGCCCAAAGCTAAAAATCCGTGTGCTTTGCAAGCCGGTGATCTGGTGAAATTTTACGCTTTAAACAAATGAGCATTCTCATCAACAAATCGGGAATATTAACCACTGTGCAAGATTTGGGCAGAAACCGATTCCGGCGTTTCGGCATCAATCAGAACGGCGCGATGGACAAAATTGCCGTGCGTTTGATCAATACTTTGCTGGGCAACGACGAAAACGCTCCGGTTTTGGAAATGCACTTTCCGACGGCTGAACTTTTGTTTGAAGATGATGTTTTATTTGCGCTCGGCGGGGCAGATTTTTCGGCGCAATTAAATGGCAAAAACTGTGAAAACTGGCGAATTCACCTTGCCGAAAAAGGTTCAGTGTTAAAATTCACACAAAAACATTTCGGTAATCGAGCATATTTGGCGGTCAAAGGATGTTTTAAGATCGAAAATTGGCTCGGCAGCTCCAGCACAAATCTATTGGCTAATTTCGGCGGTTTTGAAGGACGAAAATTGCTGAAAGGCGATAGAATCAAAATCAATTTCAAATTTCAAATTTCAAATTTCAGATCTAATTATATGATCTCAAATTCGCTGATTCCTTTTTACTCAAAATTCCCAACCATCCGCACGGTCGCGGGCGCAGAGTTTGAAGAACTTACGGAAAAAAGTTTGGATAATTTTACAACAAATAATTTTACGATCATTCAAAACTCCGACCGAATGGGTTTCAGGCTACGCGGCGCAAAGCTACAACTTAAAAACCCGAAAGAAATCGTTTCGTCGGCCGTCAACTTCGGAACGATTCAACTTTTGCCTGACGGACAGTTGATAATACTGATGGCTGACCATCAAACTTCGGGCGGTTATCCGCGCATCGCCAACGTCATTTCGACAGATCTGCCAATTCTCGCGCAACTCGGCACGAACGATATGGTCGCTTTTCAACTAACTTCGATTGAAGAAGCCGAAAAACTTTTGGTTAAATTTGGAAATAATTTGAATTTATTGAAAACTGCCGTCAAATTTTTGTAAAACTCTTTGCGCCCTTGCGTCTTCGGGGCTTTGCGTTAAATAATTTGACAATGCTTTCGATTGACTTAAATTGTGATATGGGCGAGAGTTTCGGCGCGTGGAAGATGGGCAACGATACCGCGCTGATGGATTTTGTCTCGTCGGTCAACATCGCTTGCGGATTTCATGCGGGCGATGCTTCCGTGATCCGGCAAACTGTTGAAACCGCGATCAAAAAAAGTGTCAGGATCGGCGCGCATCCGTCGTTTCCCGATCTGCAGGGATTCGGCAGACGCGAAATGAAAATGTCGGCGGAAGAAGTTTTCGACATCGTCGTTTATCAGGTCGGGGCTTTGAAAGGTTTTTGTGACATTTATGGCGTCAACCTTCACCACGTCAAACCGCACGGAGCACTTTATAACATGGCAGCGAAAAACGCCGAAATTGCCGCCGCGATCGCGGAAGCGGTTGGTCGGATTGATGAAGATCTGATATTTTACGGACTCTCGGGAAGTTTTTTGATCTCTGAAGCCGAAAAACTCGGGCTTCAAACAAGTTCGGAAGTTTTCGCCGACCGGACTTACAAGGCGGACGGAACTTTAACGCCGCGCAGCGAGCCGAATGCCCTGATTCACGATTCAAAACAGGCGATCGCGCAAGTATTGGAAATGATTTTTTCGCAACGGGTGACGGCAACCAACGGGGAAAAAGTCGCACTCAAAACCGAAACGATCTGCATTCACGGCGACGGCAAACAAGCTCTCGAATTTGCGAAACTCATACATGCCGCGCTCAAAGCAAAAAACATCAAAATTGTTGGATTTGAAAATTTTTAATTTTTAATTTCCAACTTACCAGCCCATGCGTTCACGTAGTTTTGTGATGTGCGCCGTATGATGCCGGCTGTGCCACGCATAGAGCGCGAGAAATTTTTCGACCGTCCATTCGCCCGAATCGGGATGCCGCAGCTTGCGCTGAAAATCTTCGTCCGTCAACGATTCAAGAAGCGTGAACCAACGCAGGTGAATGCCTTCGATAATGTTCAGCGAAACATCGATCGGCAATTTGCTGTCAGCGAGTTCCGCCCAAAGTTCTTCGTAATATTGGCGGATCAACGGATTTTCTTCAGTCATCGCGAGCTTAAAACGGCACAGCGAATTGATATGCGAATCGGCAACGTGATGAACCGTCTGCCGCACCGTCCAGCCTTCGGGACGATAGCGCGTGTCAAGCTGTTCGTCCGATAAGCCTTCGACCGCCGCTTTGATATTTGACGGCAGATCTTTGATCGTTTGAATCATTTCCAGCCGCAATTCTGACGTTATTTCAAGCCCTTGGTCAAATTCTCCGATCGGATACCGCAGATCCTCAATCCTTGCTTGTGTAGTCTCCATAATAATTCTCAAACCTCGTAAATTCTTTCAAAAATGCTAACTTCACTGTCCCGGTCGGACCGTTTCTCTGTTTCGAGATCAAAAGCTCGGCAATGCCCGCGTTTTCCTCGGTCGGTTTGTAATAATCCTCCCGATAAATAAACGCCACAACGTCGGCGTCTTGCTCAATGCTGCCGCTTTCGCGTAAATCTGACATCATCGGGCGCGGCGGATTGCGGGCTTCGGGCGCACGCGAAAGCTGCGAAAGCGCGACGACCGGAACTTGTAATTCCTTTGCTAAAGCCTTTAATTCACGCGAGATCTGCGAAACTTCCTGCTGGCGCGATTCGGTTCGTTTCGAGCCTGACATCAGTTGCAAATAATCAACGACGATCAGATCGAGTTTCTTTTGTTCGGCAAACAATCGGCGCGTTTTGGCACGCATTTCGAGCACCGAAATTCCCGCAGTATCATCAATAAATATCTTTGCTTCGGAAAGCGTTCCGATCGCTTCAGCCAATCTTCCCCATTCATCGCGGGTTAAATAGCCGGTTCTAAATCGGTGCGCGTCAACCTTTGCTTCGCTTGAGAGCATCCGCATAACAAGCTGTTCTTTCGACATTTCAAGCGAAAAGATGGCAACGACCGCTTTTTCTTGAATCGCCGCATTTTGTGCAAGTGTTAGACATAGGGCCGTTTTTCCCATGCTGGGTCTGGCGGCAATGATAATCAAATCGGTCTTTTGCAAGCCGGAAGTTTTTTCGTACAGATCGCGAAAACCGGTTGCCAGTCCGGTTAGGGCGTGCGATTCGCGTTTAGCATATTCCTGAACTTTGGCGAGGACGGTTTCAGCGATCGGTTGGATGTGCGAAAAGCCTTCGCGCGAACGTTCGTCAGCCAGTGCGAAGATCATTTGCTCGGCGTGATCGAGAATGTCCTTTGCATCTTCTTCTTCGGCAAGAGCTTCGCTCGTGATCTGATTGCAGACTTTGATCAGATTGCGGACAACTGATTTGTCTTTGACGACCTTGCAGTAATCGAAAATATCCGAAAAATGCGGTAGTCCGTAAGTCAGATTGGTGATCGTCGAGATGCCGCCGATTGATTCGAGCGCACCTTCTTTTTTGAGCTCTTCGCCGATCAGGATCGGGTCAATGCGTTCGCTACGTTCAAAAAGCGCGGTCATCGCCTTAAAGATCCGGCGATGGAGCGGTGAATAAAAATCTTCGACGCCGAGTTTTTCGATTGCTTGGGTCAAAAGTTGGTTATCAAGCAGTATCGCGCCCAAAATCACACGTTCGCTTTCCGCACTGCTCGGGAGCGGTTTTTCCAGATATTGTTCGCGTGAAAAATCAGGGTTCGGTGTCGCCATTACTGAAAATAATATAGGTTCAGAGCAAAGTCAAATCGTTGTGTCTTTTGGGGTTTAACACATCTTCGCTCAAAATATATTTTGTTTATAGGGTTCTGATAGTTCTAAATTCAATTCGGAATTATAACTGTTTTTTTTGGCTTTAGCGATTTGTAAAATACATTTCCTGATGTTTTTTGTGAATCAAATATTGAAGTTGGCGATGTCTTTGGTTTTTGGCTTTTGGTTTTTGGGTTTAGAAAGAACCTTCGCGGTTTCACGACAAATAGTGAACTCTATAGGAAATCAAAGTAAAACGGCCGAACCGTTTCCCTTTCAATAGGTTCAGCCGTTTCTCTTCAGTTTTAATGCTTGAAATTTGTAATCAAACCTGAGTAAGCAGATATGCAAAAGTAATCTGATATAATGCAGAAGCCCGCTACGCTCGTAAGGGCGAAAAGGCA
>JANPDZ010000908.1:0-2923 GCA_031431735.1 Acidobacteriota bacterium
GTTGTCCGTCAAGCATATTTATCAATTATCAATTATCCATTATCCATTATTCCAAGGGTTTCAAACGGAATTACGAGAATCGTCAAGTGAATTTAGGCTGCGATTGGCAAAGGCTTTTTTACAAATTTGGATCTACTGAGCATATAATAAATGGCTTGAGTATGATGTTGTAAAAATGGCTGAAAAATACAAAGAAAATCTTCTCAAACTGAAAGGCATCAAATTTGATTGCGGAGACCAGGAAGAACTTAAGTTGATTGAAATCAATAGCCGTTTATTATCAAAAAAATTAACTGAATTAGGTGTTCCGCATCAGTTTGAACAATACAACGGAGACCATCGAAACAGACTTTGGGGTTTAACAGGCAGAATTTACAATGAAGTTCTTCCCTTTGTGTTTGATAATCTCGAAAAATAAGAGTTCAAAGAACCTCATTACTGAGCGTTATAGTTTTTGCTTACTTGAAAATTATCAAATATTTTAAGATTGTTGCCCACGCGCACGCGCACACACGCGGAGGCACGAAAACAAGAAAAAAGATTTGGTTAAAATGATTTTTTTTCGTATGTGCGCGTGAGCAGATTTTCTTAGTTCTCAAAACCCTTGTAATTATTAGGCCGCTCAGTAATGAATTATTTATTAAAAGCCGAAATATCGAGCTGGAAAACAGCAGATTATCAAAATTTTGCAGTGGCTCAAACAATATTGATTTGTAAAAATAAGCTATTTTATCTAAAGTTGAGTCTAAAGTCGAGTTAAATAAATACGTTGAGAATTGGGTAAAGATTAAATAGTGAGAAATATATGCAAACACAAAAAAGTTTAGATGAATTTAGAAACGAACCATTTACGGATTTTTCAGTTACGGAAAATGCCGAAGCTATGATGGCAACGATCGAGCAGGTTAAAAGCGAACTCGCGATTGAATATCCGATAACTATCAATGGCGAGAAAATTACTTTGGAAGATAAATTTCAGAGTTACAATCCGGCTAATAGATCGCAGGTTGTCGGCGTTTTTTCGGAAGCTGATGTTGACGCGGAAAATCTTGTCAACCGAGCAATCGAATCGGCAACCAACGCCTTTCAAAGTTGGAAGAATGTTTCATCTGCGACCCGTGCCGAATATCTTTTCAAGGCGGCTGAAATTATCCGCGACAGAAAACATTATTTTTCGGCTTGGATGGTTTTTGAAACGGCAAAGACTTGGGCTGAAGCCGACGGTGACACGGCAGAAGCGATTGATTTTCTCGAATTTTACGGACGCGAAATGCTGCGTTGGGCGGACAAACAGCCGATTACTGCCGTTGAGGGCGAAGATAATCGTTTTGAATATATTCCGCTTGGCGTCGGCGCGATTATTCCGCCGTGGAATTTTCCGCTGGCGATCATGGTCGGAATGACGACCGCCGCGATTGTCGCCGGAAACACGGTTGTTTTGAAACCTTCATCCGATTCGCCGACGATCGCCGCGAAATTTATTGAAGTATTGGAAGAGGTCGGTTTGCCCGCCGGTGTCGTTAATTTTGTGACGGGCAGCGTAGCGACGGGCGAAGCGATGGTCACGCATCCGAAAACGCGGTTTATTTCGTTCACGGGTTCAAAACAAGTCGGTTTGCACATCAACGAACAAGCCGCCAAAACACGTCAAGGACAAATCTGGATCAAACGCGTGGTCGCGGAAATGGGCGGCAAAGACGCGATCATCGTCGCTGATGACGCTGATTTGGATTCGGCGGCAAGCGGTGCTGTTTCGGCAGCTTTCGGTTTTCAGGGGCAGAAATGTTCGGCTTGTTCGCGCCTCATCGTTGACGAAAAAGTCCACGATGCGCTGATGGAAAAGATCGTTGCGCTGACGAATAAACTGAAAACGGGTTCTCCACTTGAAGGCGATACAAATGTTGCGGCTGTGATCAATGAAAGGTCGTTTAATACGACGCTTGCATATATCAAAAAAGGTCTCGAAGAAGGCGGAAAATTACTGACCGGCGGCGGCGGCGATTCTACGAACGGTTTCTTTATCGAACCGACGATCATTGATGATGTCGCGCCTGGCGCAACTATCGAGCAAGAAGAAATTTTCGCTCCCGTCTTGGCAGTTATCAAAGCGAGAGATTTTGACCACGCGCTCTTAATCGCCAATGATACCGAATTTGGTTTGACGGGCGCGGTTTTTTCAAATTCGCAGGAAAATCTCGAACGTGCACGACGCGAATTTCACGTCGGAAATCTTTATTTGAACAGAAAATGCACGGGCGCATTGGTCGGCGTTCATCCGTTCGGCGGTTTTAATATGAGCGGAACCGATTCAAAAGCAGGCGGACGCGAATATCTTTTGCAGTTTATGCAAGGGAAATTGGTTTCGCAGAAAATTTAGGAAAATATTAACAATTGGAAAGATGAACGAGAATGATTTTTACGTTATTCTTGTTCATCTTTGGTTTTTATATTGTTTGAAAAATAAATACCGTTTGAGCTAAAGCTATTTTGATTGGATTTTTCTTTATTATTTGGCTAAAGCCTTGTTTCTTTTTGCTTTATCTCCACTAGCTAAAGCCATTAGTATCTACACAAGTTTTTGCGACCGGATTTCAGCCTCGAAGAGGCGCAATATGATAGCCTAGCGCATCGCGCTAGGTCAAAAGTCGCTCCATACTAAGCCCTGAAAGGGCGCAATCGGCGGATGTCGCCCTTTCAGGGCTTAAAAATTTGCTGTCCGCCACCCAACGCTCCGCGTTGGGCTATTATATTTCGCCTCTTCGAGGCTGAGAACAAGCTTTTCAGACTTGTGTAGATACTAATGGCTAAAGCTAGTGGCAATTTATGTTTTCTCATTTCGAAGGAACAGTAAAAGTGAAAAAAAGGCTTTAGCCAAATAAAAAAATGAATATTCCTTTTTGCTTCAGCCAAAGTTTTTACGGTA
>JANPDZ010000909.1:0-1924 GCA_031431735.1 Acidobacteriota bacterium
CGTGCTTTCAAAACTGAATCGAAGAAAATTATTGCCAATGATGTTGAGTTTTACAGCTATATTTTGAATCAAAATTATATCGGAAATCACGAAAAATTAGATTATGTAGAATTTGTTGACGAACTAAATAATCTTGAAGGCGTTGATGGTTTTATTTACAAGAATTACTGTCTTGGAAGTGGAAGCGAACGACAGTATTTCAGCGATGAAAACGGCAGAAAGATTGATGCAGTTCGGCAAAAAATTGAAGAATGGAATAGAGGCGGACGAATTAATAAAAATCTGTATTATTTTTTACTAACAAGTCTTTTGGAAAATGCCGATGCGGTTGCAAATACTGCAAGCGTTTATGGTGCGTATCTCAAGCATCTCAAAAAATCTGCACAAAAAACTTTTACTCTCAAAGGTGCTGACTTTGCCCTAAATGAAGCCGAACATGAAGTTCATAACGAAGATGCAAACAGTTTAATTTCCCAAATCAGCGGCGATGTTTTGTATCTTGATCCGCCGTATAATGCCCGACAATACGGCTCTAACTATCATCTTTTGAACACGATAGCAAAATACGATACTTTTACTCCAAGCGGAAAAACGGGTCTGCGAAGTTACGGACGTTCCAAGTATTGTCAAAAAAATGAAGTGGCAAATACGTTTGAAAATTTAATCAAAAATGCCGACTTCAAATACATTTTTCTCAGCTACAACAATGAAGGATTAATGTCGAAAGAAACGGTTGAAAAAACGATGGAAAAGTATGGCAAATATGGTTTAGTTACAACCGACTATCAACGATTCAAAGCCGACAAGACTGAAAATAGAATTCATAAAGCAACCGAAACTGTTGAATTTTTACATATTCTAGAGAAAAATAATTAACAATTGTGAATTCAATAAACATGCTCCCCTTTCAAAAAGCCGCCGAATCTTTCATTGCCGAAATTCTCGGAAAAACTTCCTGATTCCCAGGCGGTTTTTCCGTTGATCAGGACTAATTCGACCACATCATCGTTGCGGTTCACCAATCTATCTAAACCTTGCAGGAATTCGGCGGTGTGGTATTCGTGGACTTTGTCGGTTAGTTTGTCGGGGTCAATGACGGTGATGTCGGCGCGTTTTCCGGGTTCGATCGTTCCGGCGTCGAGGTTGAAAAAATCGGCATTTTCTTTGGTCAAACGCCAGACTGCTTTTTCGTAAGACATCAGGGGCGCGCCTTTTTCGTGCGAATCTTTGACGTATTTCAAGACGCGAAGCGGGATATTGTAGAACGCCATATTGTTGATATGAGCGCCGGAGTCGGCAAAACCGAAGATTCCGTTGGGGTCGTTGTAGAGGCGTTTGTAGCGATTCGGGTCGTGGTTGCCGATGGTCGTTTTCCACGAAACTTTATCATCCATATCCACAACAATATCCAAAAATGCGTCAACCGGATGCTGATTTCTTTCTTTGGCAATTTCGCCGAACGATTTTCCGATCCAGCTTTTGTCGGGCGCGTCCATCACGAATGCGTCGCCGAAATCCTTTTGCCAAACCTTTGGCGCGAGCTTGCTTTTGTAATGTTTTTTGAACTTTTTGCGGTATTCGGGATCCATCAACGTTTCATTTCGTTTTTGCAGATCGTTTGCCAGATGACGCGCCAGCGCGCCGGTCGGAAATTCTTCAAAGATAACGAGATCCATTCCTTTGGCATAGACCGTGAACGGGACGGGAAAAGCCTGCATCCGAAAATCGGCGCGGCAAATCTTATTGAAAAACGTTGCGAGCCCGCTCAAAACGTCGCGGATATAAGGATCGCCTTTCAAATCCATCATTGCGACCATCGAAGTTTTTAGTTTTTTACGCCAAAAGAACGAAGAACTCTGGATCATATACCAAAAGGCGGCGATGCGATTAACGAGATTCGGAACGCCTTGCAATATATATATAT
>JANPDZ010000910.1:0-7705 GCA_031431735.1 Acidobacteriota bacterium
TTTCTCGAAAATTAGATTTTGCCACCAAGAAAGTGCGAACCAAAGTTGATAAGAGTTTTATATTAACTTCTAAACTTAGCGGATTTGGCATTTTGGTAATAAAAAATTTAATGGGGTAGGTTATTAAATTTCTTTTACTTATAAGCAGATGAGTAAAAGTTTTGTAACATAATGCAGAAGTCCGCACGCAGTAAGGGCGCGAAACACACTTACGAGCGTAGCGTGTTTCCGCAATGTCATTATGTCACAGAATATATGCTGACCTGCTTAAACAGTTTACAACTTTTGGCTCTGCTATTTGCACAAAATCTGGGTTGAAACAGGCTAAACCTCAAAAATACAACAGTTATTTTGGAAAGATGTCTATTTGACAACTCTTCATTTTCAATCGAAACCTCTCTTTTTTGAACGAAAAAGAGAAGAGTTTTTGGGCGTTTTAATCGAAAAGAAAGAAAGTCGCGCATTTTGTCAATCCATTTTTACTTAGCGTCCGTCGCGTCCTTGGCGGTGAAAACTTTTTCGACCTGCGTCAGGTGAGTTAATCTGTGTAAATCTATGGTTAAATCGTCCTTATCTCTTCCAAAACCTGGCGCGCCGCATCAATCATATTCTGCGTCACAATCACAACCCGCAAGATTCCGTTTGGCGAAAAAGCCGAGCCTTCGTGAGCGGTCAAAACCTGCATCAATTTTTCGGGCGCAACGTGTGCATTTTCGCTTAGTTTGATAGCAAAACCGTTGTTTGTTTTATCAACTGAAACGATCTGCATTGCTTCCGCAAGTTTTCTAAGCCGCGCGTAATCAAACAGATTATTGACCGCTTCGGGGATTTTGCCGTAGCGATCCTGAATTTCCGTGTAGATTCCCAACAGTTTTTCTTCCGAATCGGCGGACGAGATTCGTTTGTAAGTCCGAAGTCTTTGCGAAGTTTCGTTGATATAATTGTTTGGAATCGAAACGTCAACGCCAAGATTGAGCGAAACGCTGATCTCATCTTCGACGGTTTCGCCTTTGAGTTCCATGATCGTGCGTTCGAGCATTTTCGTGTAAAGGTCAAAACCGAGCGCGTCCAATTGTCCGGATTGCTGACCGCCGAGAATATTTCCCGCGCCGCGCAGCTCCAAATCAAGCGCGGCAATGCGAAAGCCTGCACCCAAATCCGAGAATTCACGAATCGCGCTCAATCTTCGCCGTGCGATCTGCGTTAATTCGAGTTCCGACGGAATCAACAAATAAGCGTAAGCGCGGCGGTTTGAACGACCGACGCGGCCGCGCAGTTGGTAAAGTTGCGAAAGTCCGAAATTGTCGGCGCGATTGATGATGATCGTATTCGCGCGCGGAATGTCGATGCCGTTTTCGATGATCGTCGTCGCAACCAAAACGTCGAATTTATAAGCGACAAAATCAAGCACCGCCGTTTCCATTTCCTTTTCGTTCATCTGTCCGTGCGCGATGACGATTCGCGCATTCGGAACGATGTTTTTGACGTGTGCGGCAATTGCTTCGATGGTTTCGACGCGATTGTGAATAAAGAAAACCTGTCCGCTGCGTGCCATTTCGAGTTCGATCGCCGATTTTATAACGCCTTCGGAAAACTGGACGACCTGCGTATTGATCGCAAGGCGGTCGCGCGGCGGCGTCTCGATAACCGACATATCGCGCATTCCCAAAAGGCTCATATTCAAGGTTCTCGGAATCGGCGTCGCGCTCAAAGTCAGAACGTCAACCATTTTTTTCAGTTGTTTGAGCTTTTCTTTATGCGCGACACCAAAACGCTGTTCTTCGTCAACGATGACAAGTCCGAGCTTCGGCAGTTTGACATCGTTCGATAAAATGCGGTGCGTCCCGATCAAAATGTCGGTCGTACCTTTTTCGGTTGATTCGACGACCAGTTTTTGTTCTCGCGGCGAACGAAACCGCGACAACAATTCAATCGAAACCGGAAACGCGGCAAAGCGTTGTTTGAAGGTTTCGGAATGCTGATAGGCAAGCACGGTCGTCGGCGTTAAAACCGCGACTTGTTTACCGTCCATCACAGCTTTGAACGCGGCGCGCATCGCGACCTCGGTTTTGCCGTAACCGACATCGCCGACAATCAGGCGATCCATCGGCACGGCGGTTTCCATATCGTTTTTCGTGTCTTCGATCGCGCTCGCCTGATCAACCGTTAAATCGTATGGAAAAGCGTCTTCAAATTCTATTTGCCACGGCGCATCGGGCGAAAACGCGAACCCCGTAACCAATTTACGTTCAGCGTAAAGCCGCAGCAGTTCGTCCGCCATATCGCGCATTGCGCGTTTCGCTTTCGCCTTTGTTTTCTGCCAGCCAAGTCCGCCGAGTCTGTCCAAAGTCGGTTGCGCCGCTTCGCCTGACGAATAACGCGAAACCAGATCGAGACGCTCGACCGGCACAAAAAGTTTTGTGTTGTCGGCATAGACGAGCAGCATAAATTCGCGCTCTGTGCCTTGCGCCTGAATCGTCTGCAACCCTTCAAAACGCCCGATACCGTGGTCAACGTGAACGACGTAATCGCCAATTTTTAAATCGCGAAAGTCGGAAATAAATGCACCGAGATTGGTTTTTGGTCTTTGGTCTTTGGTCTTTGTTTTTTGATATTCGTGTTGGGTCGTTTCGCCGAAAATGTCGGTTTCTGTAAAAATGGTCAAATTGAGCGACGGTATTTCAAAACCGTTTGAAAGATTTCCGACAGAAAGATTGGCAGGTGTCAAATTTGCTTTGTAATCGCGCAAAATTTCGGTAAATCGCTCAACGAGTCCGTGAGTTTGAAAAACAAATTTGGAATTTGAGAGCTGCGATTTGGATTCTTGAACGAATAATGCGACATCGCCGTGAAATTTGCGCGTCGCGCGTGAGCCGATCTCAATTTCTTGCTCAATTTCGGCGGTTGGGAAAAGAAAAAGCGGTGCGCATTTTTTGTCAGAACCGCCTGCGGTAGCGGATGGTTGATCCAATCTCGGATTTGAGATTTCGGATTTCGGATTTATCGTTTGATTGGAATTCAATCCCAAATCCGCAATCCCAAATCCCAAATCCGATGACACATCGTTCACAAAATCCAACTCTTCGCCCGTTTGCGCCGCGCTTTTGCCTAACATTCGCATTTCCAGACGCTGTTTATTGGCGAGCTTTTCGCGCAATTCCGCGCCGCTCAAAAATAATTCGTTTGGTTCTAAACCGATTGCGCCGGCATTTGTGATTTCGGCAAAACGATTTTCTAAACTTTCGTAATAACTTGCGAGCGTTTGCTCGACGATCGCCGGTTCGTCAATCACAAAAACCGCGTCTTTCAGATAATCGAAAACGCTCGCGTCACGCGCATTGACAAGCGGCATCAGAAATTCCCAACCTGCAAATGATTCGCCTTCTTCTGCAAAATCGGTCAGGTCTTTGACCGCCCGTGCTTGCTTTTCGTCTGAAAATCTTTCGCGGGCGAAAAACGCCCAATCGTTAAAATCGCGGGAATTGGCGGCAAATTCACGCATCGGCGCGATCGAGATCTCTTTTAGTTTGCCGACAGAAAGTTGCGTTTCCGCGTCAAACTCGCGAATCGAATCAACCGTGTCGCCGAAAAATTCGATGCGGACAGGCATCGCGGCAGTCGGCGACCAAACATCAAGAATTCCGCCGCGTACCGAAAATTCGCCAACACTCTTTAAAGGTTCTTCGCGAATATAACCGCCCGAAACGAGCTTTTCGATCAAATCTTCGGGCGCAAAATCCGCATCGCATTTGAGATTCGCGCCAAAACTTTTCATCTGTTGGGGCGAAACTGTTTTCGCGATCAAAGATTTTGCCGAAACAACCACAAAATCCGGTTGCGCGAAAGACAAATTCCAAAGTGTCAAAGCACGCCGTTCGAGAGTTTCGGCGTGCGGCGAAATGCCCGAGTAGATGTCGGTCTCAAACGATGGCAAAGTTAAAAGACTGAGCGACTGAGCGACTGAGCGACTGAGCGATTCTGCCGCTTCGTCCCTTCGTCCCTTCGTCGCTTCGTCCCTTCGTCGCTCCGTCGCTCCGTCGCTTCGTCCCTTCGTCGCTTCGTCCCTTCGTCGCTCCGTCCCTTCGTCCACGAAAAAAGATAGGTCGCTTTCCCACGTTTCAAGTTCTTTGTTTGAATCGGCGACGACGACAAAAGTTTTCTTTATTTCGGATTGAAGCCGTGATAAAACAAAGGCTTTTGACGCAACGGAAGTCAGACCGCCAAGGCTGACGACGCGTATTCCGCGCCGAATCTCATCGCACAGACGTTTTATTTCGGTTGTTTCTTCGGCAGCAAAGGTCATATTAAAAGTTCAGAGTTCAAACTTCAGTTTGCTGAAACCGCAAGCGAAGCAACGCGGTTTCTTTTGATTCAGAGTTTAATCCTTTATCGTGTGAAAACCGCTTTGCTTCGCTCGCGGTAACAAACTAAAGTTTGAACTCTGAACGAAGATCTTACGGCAGCACCATGATCTTTCCTTCGCCCGTGATGAGCAATTCGCCGTTTTGGTTTTCGCAGGTCGTTTCGATCGTGACGATCGGCTTATCTTCGCGGATTTCCTTGACGACGGCTTTTGCCGTGACCGTGTCGCCGATAAAAACGGGGGCGATAAACTTCAAAGTCTGGCTGAGATAAACGACCTTTTGCTCGCTCAGTTTGTAGCCCAAAACCGCCGAAATGAACGATGCGCCGAGCATTCCGTGCGCGATTCGTTTGCCGAAACGGGTCTTTGCGGCAAATTCTTCGTCCAGGTGAATCGGATTATGATCGCCCGAAACGTCGGCGAATTTGCGGATAAGTTCGTCCGTAACTTCTTTTTGAACAGTAAATGTATCACCAATTTGCAATGTCATATCCTTTGACTTTCACACAAAAAACGCATCTTTTCAAATCGCCTGATTGCCGAGTTTGCTGCTGATTGCTTATAATTTTTTATTCATTTCAAATTTCAGATTTCAAATTTGAGATAAATAAAAATATGTCCATTTCAAATACAACGGCGAAAACAATTATTGACGAAAAAATCATTGACGGCAACGATCAGGTTCTGGCGCGTGTCGAACATTTGAAAGCCTTGGAAACGCTGGTCGGAAATTCGTATCCGAACAAATTCGAGCGTTCGCGTATTACGGGTAAAGAAGATTCGATCTCAAATATTTTGGCATTTGAACCAATTATTGAAGTCGTCGGCGAAATCAAAGCGCATATCGTCACGCTCAACGAAGGCGAACGCCCGAATCCTGAATTAAAAGAATCTTTGAACTTAAAACTCAAGGAATTCGGCAATGTCCGCGTTTCGGGGCGGCTTGCAGTGCCGCCGCGTGTGATGGGCAAAGCCGCGTTTGTGCATCTTTCGGACGGAATCAATCGTTTGCAGATCTACGTTAGAAAAGATGAGGCGAAATGTATTTACAACGGCGCCAAGTCAGAACCATCTGCGGTAGCGGATGGTTTAACGTCGCCATCTGACGTTTTAGACAATAATCTTCAACCGCCCGCTACCGCAGGCGGTTCTGACTTGGTCAGCGGTTGGGAAGTTTTCAAACTGCTCGATCACGGCGATTTCATTGGCGCGGAGGGATATTTGTTTTTGACGAACACGGGCGAATTGAGCGTCCACGTTGAAACATTTCAGTTTTTGGCGAAAGCGTTATTGCCGATGCCCGATAAGATGCACGGCATTGCCGACCCCGAATTAAAGCGCAGATTTCGCTACGCCGATCTGATCGCGTCGAGCCTTCAAGTCGAACACGAAGGATTGACGACGCGCGAGGTTTTTGAACGCCGTGCCAAACTTATCAGCGGAATGCGCCGTTTTCTTGACGACGCGGGTTACACGGAAGTCGAAACGCCAATGCTCACGCCAAAAGCGACGGGCGCGGCGGCGACGCCTTTTGCGACGCATCACAACGCGCTCGACATTCCGCTTTATGCCCGAATCGCACCCGAACTTTATTTGAAAAGATTGACCGTCGGCGGTTTTGAAAAGGTTTATGAACTAAACCGCAATTTCCGCAACGAAGGGCTTTCGATGAAGCACAATCCCGAATTCACGATGCTCGAATTCTACTGCGCCTATATGGATGTCAACGGAATGATGGATTTCGCCGAAGCGATGCTCAAAGAATCAGTGCAAAAAGCGACGGGCGGAAGTTTGCAGGTGAAATATGGCGGGCGTGAGATTGATTTTTCAAAGTTTGAAAGAGTTTCAATGGTCAAATCAATTGTTGATAATTTTCCAAAGAATGTAGTTTCTGAAACTGACGAGAATGATTTTCAAGATTGGTGGTTAAATGATAAAGCTAAATTACATGCTCTTGTAAATTGGTCTGATTGGTATAATAGAGCAACAAAAGCAGTTGTTTTAACTTCACCAGAAGGCAAAGATTTTATTGCAAATCGAAATGAAGTTTCAGAATTATTAGCTAAAGGTTGCACCTTGCCTGCGAACTCTAGCGGATTTGATATTAATTCATCAATTGAAACTTGGAAAAATAGCATTGAAAGTGCAGATTCTGACGTTTCAGATGAGCAGACAGCAAAGGCAATTGCAGAGATATTTGAGAACATAGTCGAAGCAAATCTAATCCAACCGACCTTCATCATTGATTACCCGAAATCAATTTCGCCGTTATCGAAAGCGAGCCCTGAGAATCCGCAGATTGCCGAGCGGTTTGAATTATTTATCAACGGGATGGAATGCGCCAACGGTTTTTCGGAACTCAACGACCCACAGGAACAATACGAGCGGTTTATTGACCAAATGAAGGAACGCGAAACCGGCGACCACGAAGCGATGGTGATGGACGAAGATTACATCCGCGCACTCGCTTACGGAATGCCGCCCGCCGCCGGAATCGGCATTGGAATTGATCGGCTCGTGATGCTGCTGACCAACAAACATTCGATCCGCGACGTAATTTTGTTCCCGCATATGCGACCCGAAAAGCGCGACGCGGAGACTGAGCGACACGGAGACGCGGAGACGGAAAGTTAGTTTTGACGCGAATTATTTATGCGAATCAAGAGTAGAAAAATAAGCGGCCCAGCGAGCATTTTGTTTCATCGCATTATCAATTATTCATTATCAATTATCCATTATTTCAGAAGTTATCAGCGGTTCATAACCTCTGAAGTTAATTGATAATTGTTAATGAATAATTGATAAATCTTTTTCGTTTTCCTACTCTTGATTCGCATTATTTATTTACAAAAAGGAATTATTATGGAATTTAACGATATAGAATCACAATTGGAAAGCATTCGGGAGATTTTTAAGACTGCCCGGACGGAAGACAAATGGAACACGGAAGAAACGATGCTTTACAGCTATTACTTCGTGGATACGGACGTTGATAAATTGGAAAAGCTCGGGCTTGAACTTGAAAAACAAGGCTACGATTTTCTCGACATCTTCGAACTCGGCGACGAGGAATCGGGCGAATCAACCGGCGAATATCTTTTGCACATTGATAAAGAAGAAATCCACACGCCCGAATCTTTAGCAAACAGAAACGTCGAATTTCAAACGATCGCAACCGAAAACGAGATCGGATCATACGACGGTTGGGAATTCGGCGAAGTCGGCGATTACGACGAAGACGAGGAAGACGAATAAGGAGACGGAGTGACGGAGTGACGGAGTGACGAAGAGACGAAGAGACGGAGTGACGGAGTGACGAAGAGACGAAGAGACGGAGTGACG
>JANPDZ010000911.1:0-4961 GCA_031431735.1 Acidobacteriota bacterium
GAACTTTCCAAAACCGCATCAATTTCCGTGCGGATTTCGCCGGAAAAATCAAAGTTTTCGGACATTTCGGAAAGTTTTTCGAGCGCGTTCGGCTCATTGGCGATTTTGATGACGTGGAGAATCGCTTTTTGAAGATTCGAGTCGGAATGAGTTTTCAGAAACGCGAAAACTTCTTCGGTTTCTTCGGCTTTGATTAAAAGCACGGCAATGGCAAAGGCTTCGGCGGCGTAATTTTGGTCGCGGTGCGTCAGGCGTTCAAGTGAGCGAACGACCAAATCGCCTGCAACCAGAGCGCGGGCGCATTGCCGAAGTCTGCCCGAATCTTCGAATTCGGAAATCCTGAGCCACGCCTCTTTTCGCTCAAAACTCAGACGAAATAAAGCCCGCGCCGCTGCCGCACGAACTTCGCGCGTCGGGTCGGCACAGGCGAGCAGAACGGTTTCAAACACCGATTCGTGGTCGAAATCCGCCAAAACCGAAATCGCCCGCGAACGCAAACCGGACGAAAAATCATATAGAGCAACCTGCGAAATAGCCTCGACCGAGTTTTGCGTTTTGAAAGCCGCGAGAATTTTCAGAGCAATTTCGCGCCCCTCCGCATCTTCTTCAAATTCCTCGTGAACCTGTTCGATAGCATCGAGAAGCAGTTCGTCATCTGAAATCGGAAGCGGCGCAAAAGGACGCGCCCGTTCGATTTTGTTTATCCCGAAAACCGGCAACGGCTTGGACGGTTCTTGAGCCTTATTCGCCGGAATTTCAATGCTTTTCGTTTTTGCAATCTCGTCGGCAAAAGTTTTGCGGGATTTTTTGACGGCGTTTTTTTTCGGCGGAGTTTTTAATTTCTTCTGCGCCCAATTTATTTCGCGGTCGGCGTTTATCAAAAGCGTTTCACCGCTCTTCAAACTTCGCCTCTTTGACGATTTTTTGGCGGCTTCTTTGGCGGCTTTTTTCCTCTTGAAAAGCTCAAAAATTACGGCGGCAAGCGTCACCGCCATCACGAAAATCACCACAAACCACAAGATCGAAACGCCTGCGGCTTCGCGTTTTTGCTCGATTTTGACGCTTGCGCCCTGCGCGAAAACGATTACCGAAAAAGCAATCGTCATCAAAAAAACTCCGAGACTTTTAGAAAATGCTTTTTGCATTGCTTTTTGCCAAACCGGTGAGAGATTTATTGCTCGCGCACCGCCATTATCCGCACATTGACGAGCTTTAGCGCGGCATCTACTTTATCGCTCTTGTATTTGCATTCGAGTTTTCCCGTGCCGCTTAAATTTACTGTTGCGGCTAAAAAGTCTTCGGTTAAGCCGTATTTGGCAATCACGACCGCGCCTTCGATTTTGGCATCGCCGCCTGTTACGTCCAATCTGCCGTCGCCTAAAAGCAGAATCACGCCTTTGTAGGTGAAATTTTGGCTGATGGTCAATTTTCCCGTAACGATGAGCAAACCCGCGCCGCTACTATTTAAAACGGCATCGCCGCGCACGAAAGTAAATTGCGGAACGGCATCAGTTCCGGCGTTGCCTGTTGGAAAAGCGTTAAACCATCGCGCCCTGACTTTCGCGTCTTGCTCCAAATCGTTGACGAGCGAGCGCGTTTCGGCAACCGATGCCAGCCATTTCGGGCGTTCGCTGAGAGTGTGAACTTCATAATCGTCGCCTTTTCCGGCAGTCGTAACTTTATCGGGCAAGATAATTTTGCTTTCAACGGCGGTCAAATCGGTATCATTTGAGAAAATAAACGCGACATTGTCAGAGCTGTCGAATTTAACTTCAGGGTTGCCCGAAATATTAAAAGACACGGTTGAACCGCTCGAACTTCCTTGAATGTAAATCAGCGGTTCGGCATCGTAATCAAAAATTACACGCTTGACCAACAGTTCCATTTCCTTGCGTGCGCCGCGCGGACCGTAACCCGTAACTTTTATAAGAAGTCTTTGATAACCGTCGTCCACGCCGCCCCAACCCGGCGGCGGAATGCAGTGTTTATGGCGACAGCCCGTGCCGTCGGCTCGAAGCGTGCCGTTATTTGGCGGATTGTAAAGACTGCAATGCGTGTAATCCCAAGAACAATGAGCGCAATGCCACGGATGCCACGCCGGCTTCGGCGGTTTTACCTCCGGAACCGGTTTTATAACCGGACCGTCAACCCACGTCGGATTCGGTGTCGGGACAACATTCGGAACGGCGTCCGGGGCTTCGACCGTAACGCTGAAAGCCAAACCGTTGTAGGGCGTGTAGCCGGCGGTCAGCGTTACGCGGTCGGGTTGTGCTGCCGGATAATCGTAAGTCAGCCAATTGGAAAGGCGCGGCGTGGGCATCCAATCATCGGCTTTGTTTGAAAGCGTGCGCGTTGCCGCCTCGCGGAAACTAATCGGCGTTCCTGCGCCGTTGCCGCGAAGAACATTCAATGCCGTTTGCATTCCTGCTTCCGCCGCACGATAGGCTTGTTTTTCCGCCACCGCATCAACCGTCGTCGTGTTTGCCAGACTCGTAATCAAAATTATTGCGCCGCACGCCGCCATCAAAAGCATCAGCAAAAGCACGACCGTAACCAATGCCGCGCCTTTTTCACGATGATTTTTTTTTAAGGGTAAAATTTGACTGACCGAAATCATTTATTATTTCTCCAATTATATTCTATCTAATGCGGGGAGACGTTTTGCTTAATAAGCGAGCAAACGAGAATTTCTGAGAACGACGGATGAGGAAAGTTGTTTGGTAACTTTCGGCTGATAACCCGGTGCGCCGGGTTGCCCGACTTGCGGCAGAACGATACGGACAATAATTTCAACGCGGGCGGCGTTTTGCGGCGCGACCGCATTACCGCTTTCGTCGAGATAATTAAAAGTCAAACCGTCGCCGTCCCCGTCACCGTTGATGTCGGTGTTGTCAATTTGTGTGGAAACAACCGCTGATTGTCCCAATCCGACATCGGTGCGAACCAGCGCGCTGCCGCCGTTCGGATTGGCGATAAGCTGAAAAATTACGTCTTCATCCTGGTCGCTCACCGTATTGCTGGTGGTTTGTTTCGCCAGTGAATTGAGATTTGCGCGGACGCGGATTTTTTCCTCGGTGCAGTCGGCGGCAACCAATCCGTTTGAAGTCAAACCGAACCCGGCGTTGGTAATTTCCTTCGACAAAATTCCCAATGCCTGATTTGCATCTGCCAGAGCTTTGGTCTGCGTTTCATCGCGTGTTTTGCGGTTTAACGACTGCGCGACGAGATAAAACGCCATCGCGATAACGGCGAGCGTTATCGTCATCGCTATCATCAATTCGGTCAGCGAAAATCCTGATTGCCGATTTTGGGTTTTATTTCTGCTTTTCTTCATTTTTAAGGAGTGTTAGGCTCCCGATTCGGTCCCGGCATATTTTTTGCCCGCACAGTATTAATCGTTACGGTTTCGCTTGCCAGAGTCGCATTTGTCGGCGTAACAGTTACGATTATCTGTTTTATTTCCGGTCCGGGCGCGGTCGCCACCGTCAATAAATCGGTATCGCTAATTGTCCGCGACACTCTATACGATACGCCCTCATAAAAAACATTTTGTTCCGTAACCGTTCCGGCGGTTAAATCGTTAAAATTTGTATTGCGAAGGTCTTCGATGCGCTGTTCGGCAAGCAAAATTCCGGCAAACCGTTTGCGCGAGCTTTCGCCGCTGCGGAAGGAATAGTTGAATACCGAAATCACCGCCAGACTCGCCACCAGCAAAACTATCAGCGCGACGACGCATTCAATCAAACTAAAACCGCCGTTTGCCGAAACAATCTTCGGCAAACGGCAAATTCGATTCGTTTTCGCGCTCGATTTAATCATTTTTTCAGGGGTTTTTACATTTACCGCTTTTCGAGTCAATGACTTTTCCTATCGGACAGCGGCAGTTGTCGGTGGCGGGAATTTGATTGACGGTGCAGAACGGCAGAGCCGTTGGATACGGCGTTGGCGAAGCGTTCGGATTCGGCGAAGTATTGCCGGTTAAAACGGTTGATGTTTTTACGTCGGAAGAAACCGGCGTAACCGAAACCGTCGGCATCGTCGGAAACTCGCTGTCAGTGCTGGCATCGCCTTTGCTGGTCAGCTTGACTTCCGAAATTTGTCCGCTGTCGGATCTGACAGTAAAAGTTACATTGCCTTCGGCAATGTAGCCGCGCCAATCAATGGTCGCTTGCGGCGGAGTGCCGCCGTATAAAAAAGTTGTCTGTTCGGGAAGATTTATAGTTTGAGTTTCGGGGTTGCCATCGCCGTCAAAATCAATTTTGACCTGATAGCTGGTTGTGCTGAGAACTTTTATGGTTGCCCGCGAATCGCCTTTGGCATTACGCCGTTTGGCATCGGAAATAGCTTTTTCCAGATAGACCTGCAAAGTCCCCACGGCGTTTGAAAAACGAAACGACGACCGCGCTTGCACGATTCCCATCAATGCAAAAGTCGTTAAAATTCCAATAATCAAAACCACAATCAAAACTTCGACGAGGCTGAAGCCGCGTGAATTTTGGTGTTTTCGGTTTGTTAGTTTGATAACCATTTTGCCAGCCTGAATTATTGTAAACCCGCGTCGATATTGGCTTAAATTTCCTTAGGCAAATTCAATGCCATTTTTTAATCTTGTAATTTTAGGAGTAATAAATGCTTAAGCTATAGAAGATACCGTCAATTTGAAGTAAATTCATTCAAATTGACAGGTAAATGAAATACCGGAGATTGAAAATTTTTTTTGAGTGTCTTGACAACACATTTTTTATTATACAGTACAGCCTCGTAAAAAATCAAAAAAAATTTTTCACAAAAGTAATGCGTCAGTGATAAGTTATTTTCAAAGAAAACTAAGGCCTAAAGACTGGAGCGCGAGCATCCTTGCTTGCCTGAGCGCAGGGCGCGAAAATGGCGTTTGTGAGCCTTATGCCTTCGAATTTAACAAGGCTTTTTCGCGTTGAAGCAACGCTCATGGCAAGCAAGGA
>JANPDZ010000912.1:0-3654 GCA_031431735.1 Acidobacteriota bacterium
AATGCCAAGTTTTATCCGCTCAAACAACCATCATTGGCGAAGGAAGTTGATCAGAAAAGACTTTTAAGGCATCCGACATTACCGAAATTGTCTTATACAATATTACCTTAATGGATGATGTTATTTAATTTGTTTTACTTACAAGAAAAGAATCTTTTTGTTTGACGACAAGTCTGGCAATCAAAGCACCGGTGCGGATTGTGATGAGTTTTGTTTGCGGAGCGATTTTGTTGATATACATTCGGCGGATTGCTTTGGCAGTTTCCCAAATATCATTTTCGGTCGGCGATAAAATTTGATTGGATTTCTTTAGTTTTTCACGCCAAGTTGAATAGAGTTTCAACTCATCCTGACTGATTGAGGTCGCGATTAGTTCAAAAAAGACAAACGAAACAAAATAGTTAATCTTGAAATAATTTTCTACCTGGTTCCGATATTTGATAATCGTATTAGTGTCGAAAATCGGGTGGATAGCCATATTTTTTGATTCTTTCGTCCAATGCTTTCATTGCTGCTCGCGTTGATTCAAGTAATGCTTTTTCCTGTTCAGTTAAGTTTTTCGGCGGCGGATACATTTCCAACAATTCTTTGCCTGTCGGAATTTTTTCTTCAGCCTTATTTCCATTTTTCTTTGACATCATTTCACCTCTTTCTAAATTTATCATATTCAAATATTTATTTCGAGAATTAATCCGAAATCTCAAATCCAAAATCCCAAATCGAAAAGGGCATCGTCGCGGATTTGAACTGCTGTTCCCGGACGTGGCACGCCGGGGTCTTAAACCGCTGGACCAACGATGCAAAATTATTTGTTTTCGATAATTTCTAAAACTTTTTTCACGTCTTTCAGTTGCTGTTTTGCTTCTTTATACTTCGGATCAATTTCCAATGCTTTTTCAAAACACGAAATTGCTTCCTCATAGTTTCTTTGAGCCATCCGAACAACTCCAAGGTTATAAAATGCTTCGTCAATACAGCCTTCTTCACATCTGGTCGCTTTTAGTAATATATCGGCAGCAGCATCAAATTTTTCAATTCTCATCAACATTATGCATTGATAAATCAAAAATGTTGCCTCAGAAGGATTTGAGTTGGGAGCTTTTTCATAATATTCAATTGCTTTATGAAGTTTTCCCGAATTTTTATAAATATGTCCCAGACGATGCAAAAGCCAACTTAAACGCCTTTTTTTATCCGATTCATCAAGTAAATCAATTGCTTTGAAAACAGCTTTTTTCGCATCCTTGCATCTATCGATTCTATAAAGTGCAAGACTATACATATCCCAACCTCCTTGACTGTTAGGAAAATCTTTCAAATAGCTTTTCGCCAATTCAATTACACAGGCGTTTAAGTCTTGTTTAGTAGCTGAAATAATTTCATTGTATCTTTGCTTTCTGGTTTTGGTTTTCATAGTTTTGAATTTGATTCAGAGTTCAACTTTAGCTTAAAAATCAAACTAAAGTTTGAACTCTGAACTTTATCCTTTCACACAAACGACTTGCTTTAATTCCGCGACGATTTCCACTAAATCGGATTGATTTCTCATCACCTCTTCAATGTTTTTGTATGCGCCGGGAATTTCGTCAATCACGCCCGCGTCTTTACGGCATTCAACGCCGCGCGTCATTCGTTCGAGGTCTTCGCGGGTGAAGCGTTTTTTCGCCGCTGTCCGCGACATCTTGCGACCCGCGCCGTGGGAACAGGAATTATACGACTGCGGATTTCCCAAGCCTTTAATGATGAACGATTTCGCGCCCATCGAGCCGGGAATAATTCCGTAGCGTCCAACTTCGGCGTTAATCGCGCCTTTGCGCGTGATAAAGACGTTTTCGCCGAAATGTTCTTCAAGAGCGCAATTGTGAACAACTATCCCTTCACAAATAAACGAATGATTTTCGCTATCAACTTCAATATCATAAACATCTTCAACCTCATTGCTAATCTCAATTTCTCTAACAGATTGACCATAAAAGCCAA
Source organism: Acidobacteriota bacterium (assembly GCA_031431735.1). Lineage (GTDB taxonomy): Bacteria > Acidobacteriota > Blastocatellia > Pyrinomonadales > Pyrinomonadaceae > JAFDVJ01. The sequence continues at coordinate 1,981 of JANPDZ010000912.1, forward strand.
ATGGAAGAGTTAGATAACCCAACTTCTGAATTTGGAGTTCGTGTCTGTCTATTGTTGGAATTTTGATTTTGTTTCTTTTAGAATCGTGCCAAACATCTAAATCAATCAAATGTTTTGCATCAAGGTAGAAAGTAAAAAGACGATTTTCTCCATAATTTGACGTGCGGTTGGAAAAAGCTATATTTGTGCAGTAAAAGCCACAACTTATCGCCAATTCACGCAAGCCTTCAGCTAATAATTCGCTCGAAGATGCAACTTTTGCTCCGCTTCTTGTAATACAGCCATCAGCATCAATATATCCTGAAAGCAATGCCAACTTCTCCTCAATTGACCATTGAAAACAATATGAAGGAACAAATTTTTGAGCCGATTTATGAGCAATTTCAAGTTCTTGAATTTGCTCATAAACTTTTTTAGATGAACAGGTTAAACCAAATGCTCCAATTTTATTGTTGAACCAATTTGCTTCGGGAAAAAGACGTGATTGAACGAGTTCAAAATATTTATCTGTCACGGATTCGGTTTTGTTGCCGATTGCCAACCCGACTGTATATCCGCTGCGAGTGTTTTGTCTAATCCAACCATCACCCAAAAAAGCTCCGATAAAGCGGGATTTTTCAGTTTCTTTTGTTTTGGAATCAGAGTTGTAGTAACCTTTGCTACACACAACAATATCTCCTTTGACAAATTCAGAAGCCTTTTTCCATTCAAAGTATCCAACATTTTTTTTGTGCCAAGTTCTCGTTGGATGTGGATTTGAGTTTTTAGCAACAGTTAAAATCGGATGTTCACCTGAAACACGAATTTCTCGGCTAGCAGTTTTAATCGTATAGATTTTTTTCTGACCGGAAAAAACTTTGCCGATAACTTTTGTTTCCGTAATTCCTTTATTTTCATCAAAACTATAAACGACAGAACCGATTTCCAACTCAGAAATTCGTTTTGGTCCTAAAGGTGTTGGAATAATTTCTGTTGTTGGAATGCAATAATTATGGTGGCAATTGACCGCAATTTCGGGACGAAACTCTTTTTGCTTATTAAACATCCGGTTGAATGATTTCAAAAGCCGTTTCATCATCACTTCACGGTTCATCAACGCATAACCTTGCGCCCAATCCAGATCGTGCCAGTAATCTTGAAACTCTCGGGTTCCTTGAATAAAATAGGCAAGATTCGGGTCGGGAAGCTCATTCAGGCGATGCAGCGTTTTCGCTGTCGCAATATGACGTTCGGCGATTTCCTTTCCGATATTACGAGAACCGGAATGAAGCATCAGCCAAACATTGTCTTCGGTATCAAGGCAAATCTCTATAAAGTGGTTCAATCTGTTACCAATTGCAAGTTAAAGCGAAATTTCTGATTTCAGTTCGCGTAGCGAACGTCAGCGTGTAGCCCATAGCGGCAAGCTATGGGAAAGCATCAATTAAATAATTGAGCTATCGAAGATAGCGACAGAAATAATAATGTTGGATTATTCTGTCACCCATTTCACGGGCTTCAATAATTTATCATCGCAGTTCCACAGGCTTGCACCATTAGTATCTACACAAGTTTTTGCGACCGGATTTCAGCCTCGAAGAGGCGCAATATGATAGCCTGGCGCATCGCGCCAGGTCAAAAATCACCGCCATACTAAGCCCTGAAAGGGCGCAATCGGCGGATGTCGCCCTTTCA
>JANPDZ010000913.1:0-12046 GCA_031431735.1 Acidobacteriota bacterium
ACCATTTCGCTTATCGATATTTTTTTTTTTTTATTTGTTTTTTAAATGTATTGGGTCTTGAGTCTTGATTTTTTTTTATTAATTATTAATTCGTAAAACAAACACTAAAGACTCAAGACTCAGGACTCAAGACTTAGTTACAACGAATGGCAGCAGGTATTATCATTCACATCTCAGTTGGCACAGAAAAACGGACGGAATTTTTTTCCGAAGAGCGAATCAGTGTCGGCACCGGCGAAAGCAATGATATACAAATTCATTCCGCTGCGGTCGAAGACCACGAAACCTGGTTTGAACTCGAACTCAGCGAAGGCGATTACCGCATCGTCAATCTCAACAAATCGCTGAAATTAACCTATAACGAAGGTCAGCCCGTGCGCCGCTACATCGCCATCAAAGACGGCGATAAAATTTCGGTTGATTCGACCGATATTATCTTTTCTTTTTTTTCGCTTGCCTCGAAATCTTCACTGATCACAACCAACCGTGAAACACACGTCGCACAATTTATCGAAGCCGCCGCATTGGAGTCGGCAATTTCGCCGAAACGCGACGATGCCAAGTCTTTCCTGCGCGAATTTGTCCGCGAACTTTCACGCGAAATCAGCCTGACGACCAAATTGATGGCTCTTGTTTTGGCGGTCGCCTTTATCGGTGGAATTTTGTATCTCGGTTTTGCATACAACCGCGAACTGAAACAGACGCGGCAGCAGACCGAACAACAAAACGAAATCGTCCGCAAGCTCGAAGAAAAACTCTCACAGACCAACGATCAGATCGGACAAATTGATAAAAGCAACAAAAAGGTTGTTGAAATTTTTTCGCTCGCGCCGCGACTTCGTTCAGATTTCGGCAACGGCGTTTGCCTGATCGTCGGGGTTTACGATCTGGTCAGCAAAGCGAACGGCAAAACTCTGCGTTATCCCGCACCGCAATCGGTTCAGCCCGACCCGTATGAACCGATGCCGCCGGAAGACCGGGTTCTGCAAGTTCCGCAACAGCCGGGTTTGACGACCGAAGGCAACGGAACGCCGATCGAATATGATTTTATCGGCACGGGTTTTCACGTCGGCGGCGGTTATATTATCACCAATCGGCACGTTTTGCAGCCGTGGGCTGAAGATGATCTGGTCAAACAAATGATGCGCGATTCTAACGGTCGGGCGCGGGTTAAACGTCTTGTCATTTATTTTCCAAATATCCCGCAGCCGTTTCCTTTGAAGGTCAGACAAACCGGCGGGCGCGAAGATCTGGCAATCGCTTCGATTGACCCGAAACAACTTTCGGCAGATATTCCGGTTTTGCCGCTTGATCCGGGTTCAGATGCGGTCGCGGTCGGAAAAACCGTCGTTTCGATGGGTTATCCGAACGGACCTGACCGACTTTTGGCGATGGTTGACGATGCCGAAGCAAAAGCCATCAACGCGCGTTTCGGTAATTCGCGCCAGGCTTTGATAACCTATTTGGCACAAAGCCGCAAGATTGTTCCGCTGACGACGCAAGGCACGATCACCGATCTTGACCAACGCCGGGTCGTCCACGATGCGAAAACGGCCGAAGGCGGTTCGGGTGCGCCGCTTTTCGGTCAGACCGGCAAAGTTATCGGTGTAAATTTCGGCGTTTTCACTGAAAGCAACGCGGCAAATATGGCAATTCCGATTCGGTTTGCGATTGAACTTTTAAAACAAGCCGGCTGGAAATCGCCCGAACAATTGCTCGAAGAATCAGAGAATCAGGCGGCCAATCCCGCAGAGAATTCGAATTCGTCAACAGCAACAAAGTAAGAAGACGCGGCGACCGAGGAGACGCGGCGACCGAGGAGATTTATGGGTAATATTCGCAGTTACAGAGAATTGCGCGTCTATCAATCAGCTTTTGATTTGGCGATGGAGATTTTTGAAATGACCAAACTTTTCCCCGTTGAAGAAAAATATTCGATGGTTGACCAGATGCGCCGTTCTTCACGCTCGGTTTGTTCAAATATTGCCGAAGCGTGGCGTAAAAGACGTTATCCCGCTCACTTTGTCAGCAAACTTTCGGATTCCGAAGGCGAAGCCGAAGAGACACGAGTTTGGTTGGAATTTTCTTTGCGTTGTAAATATATTTCAGAAACAAAATTTACTGATATGGATTCACGTTACGATTTAGTCATTGGACAATTAGTGAAAATGATTTCCGAGCCGCAAAACTGGACAATCCGTTAGAACCGCAATAATTTGATCAAAATGTCTCCGCGTCTCCGCGTCTCCAGGTCGCCGCGTCGCAATAAAATTATGGAAAACCTTGTCTTTTCAAATATGCTTCATCGTCCGGCACGCACCGTCGTCAGCGTGCTCGGCATTGCCGTCGGCGTGTTGCTGATCGTTTTCACGATCGGTTTATCAAACGGCACGATGCGCGAACGCGGCAAACGCGAGGCAAATGTCGGCGCGGAAATTTTCTTTCGGGCAGGAGGCAGTTTCGGGATGAGCGGTTCTGAAGCATTCAGTTTGCCTGTTTCGATGAAACACGAAATAGAAAAATCCGAAGGCATACAAAGCGCGATTCCGATCGGGCAAAATTCGGTCAAAGCCGCCGATACCAATCTCGGAAACCGTTTGATTGACGGAATCAATTTTGACGAATACGCCGCAATCGCCGGTTTGCAAATTATCGAAGGTGTAAAATTTAACGAAGCGGCGGACGAAGCGATCATTGATACGGGATTTCAAAGACAAAAAAAATTCAAGATCGGCGATACGATCGAGATTTGGGAAAAACCATTTAAGATCGTCGGAACTTACGAACCGGCGGCCGGCGGACGTGTCAAGATTCCACTCGCCGTGATGCAAAAACAACTCGGCAGCGAAGACAAAGTGTCGGCTTTTCTGGTCAAAATCAAACCGGGATACAAGCCCGAAGATGTTGCCGAAAAACTCCAGAACATCTTTCCGAATAATCAAATCCTGCTCACTTCGCAGCTCGAAGAACTTTATATGCAGGGAATTCCCGCGCTCAATGTCTTTCTCAACGTAATTATCGGAGTCGCCGCCGTAATTTCCGCACTCGTCATTCTTTTGACAATGTACACGACCGTCACCGAACGAACGCGGCAGATCGGAATTATGAAATCGCTCGGAATGAGCAATCCGCAAATTGCCTGGATAATCACACAAGAAGCCTTGTTAATTACCTTTTGCGGGATCGTCAGCGGAATTTTGCTGACCGTCATTGTGCGTTTCGGCCTGACACGGATCACAACTCTTGAAGTTGAAATAGACCCGATTGTGCTGGCATTCACAACAGTTGTCGGATTGATCGGCGGCGTTCTCGGTGCGCTCTATCCTGCTTTAAAGGCGGCGCGACTAGATGCAGTTGAGGCTTTGAGTTATGAATAAATTTATTGCTAAAATCTGTTGAATTATGAATGACGAATATACAGAAAGCAATCTAATAGACCCAAAAGAGGAGACTAAACCAATCGGAACCGAAATAATAGCTTTCAATGAACAACTTCTGCAAGATCGAAAATTCTTTAAATTTGCGCCCGGGGAACAGGCTTCCCAATGGAAAAGATTTAAACAAGAAGGTATTGCAGCGTTAAGTTATAACAACTTAAATATTGGCGACATTGAAGAATTTGAGTCAAGGGCTGAATTAAATGTAGCCGTCGGTTTTTCTGCCGACAGTCCCTCAAACGAAACCTGGAACTTATGGCTTTTTAAAACGGCTCAAATCGGCGACCTGCTTTTTGCGACAAAAGGAATCAATACTTGTTTAGGCATCGGGATAATTGAAAGTGATTATTATTACGAAGAAAATGCAAACGATTATCATCATCGTCGCAAAGTGCGTTGGATTACTGATAAACTTTACCAATATGAAGCGCATAAATACTTGTGGTATAAAGCGCTTTTTCGTCCTGACACATTCTCCCCAAGCAAACCTTGGCAATTCATTTTGAGCGAATATGTTCGCCTTTATCCTCAATTGAAGGAAGTTTTCAACGCGGAAAATTTGAATTACGACCCGCCGCAAATTATTGAACCGGAAGTTGAATCTTACGATTTTCTGACGGATGCTGACAAACCATTTATTTCCGCCGAAGATTTTTTCCAAGCAGTTAATTTGCTAAAACGCAAGAAAAATATCATCTTACAAGGTGCGCCCGGGGTCGGAAAAACTTTCATTGCCCGCAAACTTGCGTATCAAATCATCGGGCAAAAAGCCGATTCGCAGATTGAAATGGTGCAGTTTCATCAATCGTTTGCGTATGAAGATTTTATTCAAGGCTTGCGACTTGTCAAGGACGGAACGCAAATCAGAAATGGCGTTTTCTATAATTTTTGCAAATTCGCCGCCAATCATCCTGAGAAAGAGTTTTTCTTTATTATTGACGAAATCAATCGCGGAAATTTGAGTAAATTTTTCGGCGAATTGATGATGCTTATCGAACACGACAAACGCGAAGAAAAATACGCTTTGAAACTGACTTACGCCGAAGATGAACACGACAAATTTTTCGTGCCGCCGAATGTGTATCTGATCGGCACAATGAACACGGCTGATCGCAGTTTGGCGATTGTTGATTACGCGCTTCGTCGCCGTTTTGCGTTTTTTCCCTTGAAACCGAATTTCGATCAAGCTTTTCAAACGTTTCTTCAAAGAAAAGGCGTTTCCGAAAGTTTAATCAAACATATTTGCCGTTCGGTTTCGGAAGTCAATCAGATAATTTCCGCCGATGTAAATCTCGGTGCTGGTTTTCAAATCGGACACAGCTATTTTTGCGATGGTAAAATCGGCACGGACGAAAATCTTTGGTTCCAAGAGATTTTGAGTTTTGAAATTTGTCCGCTTCTCGAAGAAATTTGGTTTGATGACCAAAAACAAATTGATGAAATGATTGCGAAATTGACTTTTTGAGTGATGCAAATTCCAATCGAAAACATTTACTATTTGCTTGGCTACGCTTGGAATCGGCTTGAAGAAAAAGACCGCGTTTCGGTTTCGATTGATGACCGCACCGAACTCGTTGATTTATTTGCCAAGATTTTAATCAATGCGACGCGCATTTTGCTTAAACGCGGAATTGATAAAAGCTACATTGCAGAAACTTTTGAGATTTCAGGCATCAAAGGCAAACTCGAACTCGCCGAAACTTTGAAAAGAAATTTGCAGATGCGTTTTCGCACGATTTGCAGTTTTGATGAATTTTCGGCAAATATTTTGACAAACCGCATTTTGGTTTCGACTCTGCAACGCCTGACAAAAACCATTGGTCTGGATTCGGATTTGAAACACGAAATTAGAAAGTTACTGAAAATGTTCGGCAATGTTGAAATGATTGCGCTAAAACCATCGGTGTTCAACCAAGTTCGCCTCAACCGTAACAATCGCTTTTACGGATTTGTCTTAGACGTTTGCCGTCTGATAGCCGAAAATATTTTGCCGTCCGAGCATACGGGGGAATGGAAATTCGTTGATTTTACACGCGACGAGCGCAAAATGAATCAATTGTTCGAGAAATTTTTATATCATTTTTACCGAATTGAAACGGCTTTCAATGTCAAAGGCGAACAGATTCGCTGGCAATTTGAAAATTTATCGGAAGCCGCCGAAAAATTTCTGCCGGTGATGCGAACCGACATTTCTCTGACAAGTTCGGAACGAAAAATTATCATTGACGCAAAATTTTACCGAGAAACTCTGACGAAAAACTATTCCAGTGAAAAAATAAAATCTGCCAATCTTTATCAGCTTTTTAGCTATTTGCTCAATCAACGAAGCACAGATAAACGAACTCAAAGCACTACGGGAATTTTGCTCTATCCAACAATCGAAAAAGATTATGACTTGGATTTTAAATTTGAAAATCACCTGATTTCAATCAAAACCGTTAATCTGAACGCAAATTGGAGAATTATCAGCAAAAGATTGAAAGATATTGTGTCGGAAACTGTTTAGGAACGTGTAAAAAATAACTTGTAACGATTGTGACCGCCGGGCAACGCGGTCACAGACCGCTTCTTAACGATTAAGTTTTTTTTACTGTTATAACTGATGTTACGCAGTTTTGATTTCAGCCGCGTTTAGGCGGCTTTCCGCGCTTCGCGGTAGTTAGCCACATCATTTATGCATTAGTATCTACACAAGTTTTTGCGACCGGATTTCAGCCTCGAAGAGGCGCAATATGATAGCCTAGCGCATCGCGCTAGGTCAAAAATCGCCGCCATACTAAGCCCTGCAAGGGCGCAATCGGCGGATGTCGCCCTTGCAGGGCTTGAAAATTTGCCGTCCGCCACCCAACGCTCCGCGTTGGGCTATTATATTTCGCCTCTTCGAGGCTGAAAACAAGCCTTTTAGACTTGTGTAGATACTAATGCATTTATGGCGTGGTTGAGCGATAATAGAATGACAAAGGGCGTTTTAATGTCCTTTAAAAAGGCTTGAGCCGTAAAAAAACGAAAGCTAAAGCGGAAGAAAAGGACGTTAAAACGCCCTTCGGCAAAAAAATCGCCATCTGACCGCGCCATAAATGGCGAGGCGGCGAAGCGGTGTATCCGCGAAGCGCGGAAAAGCCCGATGAATCGGGCTAAAACTATTTTTGCGTAACATGAGTTATAAGTTATTATTTTCATGTTCCTTAATAATTGTGGATTTGCTAATAAACATTACGGCAAACCCACAATTTCTTCTACTTTTTTTCCCTATTTCTGTGGTTTCGGAGTCGGTATGACGCTCGGCGCAGGTGTTGGCTGCGGAGTCGGCAGTAGCGGCATTTGAGCCGGGCTGTAACGCGGCAGAAGTTCATCGCGCATCGCCAGAACGTAAACCGCCGAAGCAATCACGATCGCCGATTTCTTGACATCGTCTTCGATAATTCGTTCGTAAGTATCGAGGTTTGTGTGCCAGGTGTGCGTGCCGTATTCAATCGGGTCTTGCAAAACTCCGATACCCGGAAGTCCGGCTTGATTAAACGAAGTATTGTCCGAACCGCCAAGTCCGCGGCTTTTCGAACTAATAACCCCTATAAAACCTAAATCAGAATAAGGCGCGAGAGCTTCGCGCAAAATGGTCGCGGCTTCGGGCGGACCGAAAATTGACATTCCGCGCGCCTTTCCGGTTCCCGAATCAATATTGAAATATCCGCCGAATTTCTCGAAACCCGGAACGGACGCTTCAAACGAGCCGAAATGTTCTTTGACATAGGCTTGCGAACCCAAAAGACCTTGTTCTTCGCCCGACCAGAGCGCGACGCGAATCGTCCGGCGTGGTTTAACACCGATGTTTTTCAAAATCCGGGCGGCTTCCATCATGATCGCGCAACCGATCGCATTGTCGGTCGCGCCCGTTGCCGCGTGCCACGAATCGAGGTGTCCGCCGAGCATTATCACTTCGTCTTTTTTATCTGTCCCGGTAATTTCTCCGACCGTGTTATAAGATGTTGTACCTTCGGGAATTATCCGGTTTTTAATATCGAATTCGAGCGAAACTGATGTTCCATCAGCCATCAGCCGTGAAATGCGTCCGTAATCTTCATTTCGCAAAATCACTGTCGGCACGTTTTTTGTAATATCGAAACTGCGGTTGTTAAAGGCACGGATTTGTCCGTGTTCTCGTCCGGCATCGTTGATTCTGACCGCCGCTTTGTTGTCAACCAGGAATTTATCGAGTTGTTCGGCAATTTGCTGACCTGTCAAAAATCCGGGTTTCGGAGTCGGTTGTGGCGGAAACTGAAAAGCCGGCTGCGGATTGTTCGGGTCAAAACGCTTTTTCAAATCTTCGTCATTCAAACGCTTTGGTGCGGGTGTGATATTGACCGGAATTACGACAGGTTTTCCGACCAAAACCATTTTGCCTTTAATGTTTGCCTTGATGCTATTGAAATATGCCGTTAATTCTTCTTGGGTAGGCAATTGAACTGCGTTGGGATTTGTTTGGGTCGGTGCCGGCGTGGTCGGTATAATTATTTGAAAAGTCTGCCCTTTAACGGCTTTTTTCGTTCCCGGTGTCCACGACAAAACCTCAAAAACGAGCGAATCCTGGACGGGCGCGGTGATAAAACCCGAGGCGCGTTCATTAACCCAACCCGGATGGCCGAAATCCCACGGTTCAAGACGGGCATTTTCAAATCCCCACGTCGTCATTTGTGTGACCGCCCAATTCCCTGCTGCTTTCAAGCTCGGCGTGCCGGTCAGGCGCGGGCCGTAAACATCTGTAAAAAAATGTAGGGTTCGCATTATTTGCGAATTATCCATTCCTTCTTTGCGGATTTTCGCGTAAATTTCCGACTGATCCGGCACTGATTGGGCGCGAATCGCCGAAACGCTTTGAGATAAAAGACAAAATACCAAAACCAAAACTGTTGTAGTTTTTTTCATAATCTTCCTTTTTTTATTTTGACTGACGGCGGAGAACGGTTTGCCGCATTTATTTGTTTTGTTGAACTGCAAACTTAGACGGAAATATCTCAAAAAGGGTTTCAGTTTTTGCTGAATTTTCTGAGGCTTAGTTTAACCATTCGGAATAGATATTAGATAAAAGATGATAGTTGAAAAATAAAATCTATCAATTACCATCTCTCATCTTTTATCTATTCCGAAGTTAATTGCCAAAGTTTTACAATACTTCGGTTATTTGTCTTCCAAAAATCGAAAGTTTTTCGGCACGAATTCAACCGAAATTATCTCGCCCGCAACTTTTGATTTGGCGTCAGCGTTCGGTCGAAATGTGATGACCGCTAAATTTTCCTTTTTCATCACGCCGCAGCCGAATTCGGAATCAACGAGTTCGGGGGCAAAAGAAATCAGCGTCAAAGTGTCGAAAGTATCGCTTCGCAGTTGCAAAATTTGCTTGTCAGCTTTGATCGAGAAAATTATTTGTTTCGGTTGGCAATCAATTTTGGTGACGAAACCGAGTAATCTTTTTTCGTTTGATTGCGGCTTTCTGAGGGTCGCGTTGAGCGATTCAAGCATCGCTTTTTCGCGTCGTTTGGCGATTTCTTCGTCGCTCAGTGGCGTTTCGCTGATTTCTTCGCTCTGCCGTTTTTTGTCGAAATTTTTAATATTTGCAAGCTGTGATTCGAGCGAATTGATCGTCCGGATCGTGTTTTCGGCATAAACCTTCAGCCGGTCGTCCGAAGCGGTCAGCAAAATTTTCTGCGCCAGTGCGCGTGCATTCGCAAATTCTTCCTGTCGCATATAAAGTTCGGCAAGCCGCATCACATACCATTGATTGCCCGGCGCGATTGCCAAAGCCTTTTTGATCATTTCGATTGATTCATCGAGTTCCTCGTTGCGAACGATATTAATAAAGGCAAAAAGATTATAACTTTCGGCAAAGTTCGCATTTAAGCTAATCGCTTTTCGCAGATTTTCGCGCATTTTGTCGGCATCGGCCGGATTGTAGCCCGATGCAAAACCGTATTCGGTCATTCCTTCGCGGCTCAAAGCAAAAGCGTAACTAAAATATGCCAGATAATTTTGCGCGTCTGCCTGAATCGCTTTTTCAAGATAGGTTTTCGCCTCAACGAATTTTTTCTGACGCATTTTGACAAGCCCGAGTGCGGTGTTGGCGATGCTCGAATTCGCGTTCAATGCCAATGATTCTTTCAAAAGTTTTTCGGCTTCATCCAAACGATGGCTGTGATAAAGCAAATCACCCTGAAAAGCTTTGGTTTCAGCATCGGAAACCGGAAAGGTTTGCATTTCCTTATCAAAAACCAATTTTTCCTTGAAATTCGCCGTCGAGACAAAAAACTTTCGTTGTTCGATATATTTTCTGAGTTCCATTTCCATCGCCGCATAATCGCTCTCAAAGGCTTGTTGAAACGCATCTTTCGGCTTTGTTCCCTTCATTAATAAGTCAACAAATTTTCCGAGCTGCGGCTTTCGTGCTCCATTATTTCCGTGCAAAAAATAATGTATCAACGCCCACGATTGCGCGTAAAAAAGCTGCGCGTTCTGCTTTTTCTGGCGATGAAGCGAGTAATAATCAATTCCGAAAAGCGTTTCAAACGGAATAAATTTATTTTGCTGCAAAAGCGCCAAATGATTTTCGTTCAATCCGCCGAGCGTTATTTTCTGGTCGTTTTCAATCAGAAACTGCTCGTAATATTCGGCGATTCCCTCGTTGAACCACGGCGGAATGTTTGAACGACCGAGCGAATTATCAATCAGAAAATGAGTATATTCGTGAAATATCAAGCGATAAGTGTCTTCTTTTTCACCTTCGGTCGAAAAAACAATATGGTTTATATCATCGCCGGGCTGAAAATAACCGGCCGCCCATTCAATCGAACTAAAGGGTTTGAACGATTTTTCGTCTTTGAAAACAATAATGCGCGTCGGAATCGGCGAATTAAAATTCATACGTGGAAAGAGCTGGGCAAAAACATATCGAAATTGTTCGAACTTGGTGGCGACGCGTCGCAGATCCTTTTCACTGGCATTGCCAATCAGCTGAAAGTTTTTCGACTGCACTCTGATCCATTCGTCTTTTGCCGAAACATCGGTATTTGCGGCTCCGAGAATAAAGCCGAATAAAGCCAAACAGAAAATAAATCTTGAGAATTTCATATTGTCGCGCTTGAAAAAGGGTTTCTGAAAAATAGAGACTCAGTAGATCCAAATTTCGGATTTCTGATTTTGGATGTCGGATTATTAATCAATCCAAATCTTGGACTTTTGCCGGATTTTAGATTTTGCCTCCGATAAATTGACGCATTTTTGCGGTTTCAATTGTTTTCAATGACCGCTTTTGACGGTCGAAAGTAACCCGTCTTTCCAAATTTGGATCTACTGAGATGATTTGAAATAAGTATCCACGAAGTTTCACGAAGAAAACACGAAGATTTTTTTTTGAAATATTTATCGCCCTTTATCGGTTAAATTTTAACAAATCCGCAACTTTTTCTCGGTCCTTCGTGAAATCTTCGTGTCCCTTCGTGGATAATTTCTTTATTTCAAATATTGTCTAATATGTTACGCTTTACGAATATTTGATACAAGCAAACTACGGCGCGTTGGCGAAGATTGTTGCCCAAAAATCCTGTGTGCGTTAAACTTTGAATATGCCGAATGCAGGACTTGCCGAAATTTATTTTATCGCCGGAATGATGGTTTTGATTCTGATCATCAGCGTGGTTGCGATTTACTTTTTCTTCAAAACATATAAAAAAGAAATGCGCGAAAAAGAATTGCGCAAGAAAAATAAAGGAATCCAAAATCCAAAATCCAAAATCCAAAATTGATATGGCTCATTCAAAAATATTAGACATTTCCCAAACCGTGTTGGTCGTCATTGATTTACAGGAAGCGTTTCGTTCGGCGATCAGCGATTTTCCGGAGGTTGCTTCGCGGGCTTCGATGGCGGTGCGCGGCTTTCAAATTCTTAATGTTCCCATAATTGTGACCGAACAATATCCAAAAGGTCTGGGCAAAACTGCGGAAGAAATCCTATTCAGTTTGCCTGATGATTTCGAGTTTATCGAAAAAACCGCTTTCAGTTCGTGCGGCGCAGCGGCGTTTATTGAAAAATTAAAAACGGTCGGTGCCAAACAAGTTGTGCTGTGCGGACTCGAAACCCACATCTGCGTCAATCAAACGGCGCACGATCTATTGGAAAACGGTTTTGAAGTTCACATCCTGACCGATGCCGTCGGTTCGCGCTATTCACAAGACCGCGATGCCGGACTTTCAAAAATGCTCTCAAGCGGCGCAATTCCGGCAAGCGTCGAAATGTCGCTGTTTGAACTGATGCGCGATGCAAAGCACGAACAGTTCAAGGAAATTCAGAATTTAATTAAATAAGCAGGTGAGCAAAAGTTTCGAGGCATTTTGAAAAGTTCTGAGTCCCGTCTTCAGGCGGCTAAACCGCGAGGCGCACGCGCGGCGGTTGCCCAGCTTGTGCGGGGACTCCGCAGCGAAAAACAATATGTCGCAATATGCTCACCTGCTTATGCTAAAAGAGCGGGCGTAAAACACAATGGCGTTAAGTTAAGCAAAAATTCGGCAACAATTGTAAAACAGGCTGTTAGCCTGTTTTAATTTCACGCCGCTAACCTGTT
>JANPDZ010000914.1:0-3580 GCA_031431735.1 Acidobacteriota bacterium
TTTCTCGAAAATTAGATTTTGCCACCAAGAAAGTGCGAACCAAAGTTGATAAGAGTTTTATATTAACTTCTAAACTTAGCGGATTTGGCATTTTGGTAATAAAAAATTTAATGGGGTAGGTTATTAAATTTCTTTTACTTAACGTAAAAACAAATCTTTTAATTCTGGACGCAAACAACAAATATGTTGATGATATTAACCAAGAAGATTTGAAAATATTTGAAGATGGTGTGGAGCAAAAAATTACTTCTTTCGCTAAAAAAGAACCGATTTTGAATTTAGGTTTAGTCATTGATAATACAGGTTCGATGCGTTTGGACCTTGAAGAAATTATTAGCGCAAGCCAACTTTTGATTGCTAATTTACAGGAAAAAGATGAAGCATTTTTGGCGCGCTTTGTCAGTAGCGACAAAGTTAGTTTGTTGAGAGATTGGACTTCGGACAAATCATTGCTCAACAGAACAATTGACTCAATTTTTATCGAAGGCGGAATATCGGCGGTTACTGACGGACTTTATTTTGCGACCGAGCAAATCTTGAAACGCGCCAAAGAAAATAATACCAGACGATTTGCTTTGGTTTTAATCAGCGATTGTGAAGACCGCGACAGTTTTCACAAAATTGAAGAAGTTTATAAAAAACTGGAAAGCACTGATATACAAGTTTTTGTGATTGCGATGACTGAACAGTTCAGCGAGGGTTACATTGGTAAATCGCCAAAAGAATCTTCCGAGGCTTTTGCAAACGAAATTGCCTTTAAAACGGGCGGAACGGCATATTTTCCGATAACAAAAGGAAAGAATATAAAACTTTTGGCTGAGATAGTTAAATCGCTTGTGTTGGAACTTCGTTCTCAATACCTTGTCGGCTACACTTCAACAAATCAGAAACGCAACAAAAAGGTGCGAAAATTGACGATTCAGGTTGCCGACAACGCAAAGGGCGAAAAGCGGCAAGCCATTATCCGCGAAGGTTTTATTGTGCCGAAGGATTAACTTTTATTAAATCAAAATGTTGAAAAAATTATTTATCATTGCACTTCTTTTAATAATCAATTTGCCGAACATCGCGTTCGCGCAAACCAAGAAAAAAATCAGTCTTTTGCTTTTTAACGGCAAAGTTTTTACGGCTGATGCGCTAGGTTCGGTCGCGGAAGCGGTCGCGGTTGACGGCGAAAAGATAATTTCGGTCGGCACGACGCAGGATTTGAAGGCAAAATATCAAGCCGTTAAGGAAATTGATCTGCAAAGAAAGCTTGTGACACCCGGATTTAATGACGCGCATGTTCATTTTTTGCGCGGCGCGTTGTCGCTGCTTAACGTCAATCTGCTCGACACAAAAACGGTTGACCAAGTGAAGGCAAAAGTTTCGGCGAAGGTCAAAGAAGTAAAACCGGGCGAGTGGATCATCGGGCGCGGTTGGGATCATACGGTTTGGGGCGGAAAATTTCCGTCAAAAAAAGATTTGGACGCGGTCGCGCCGAATAATCCGGTTTTTCTCGTGCGTGTTGACGGGCACGTCGGCTGGGCAAATTCAAAGGCTTTGGAATTGGCGCGCATTGATAAAAACACAAAATCGCCCGAAGGCGGCGAGATCGAGCGAGACGCGGCGGGCGAAGCGACGGGAATTTTGAAGGAAACTTCGCAAAGTTTGGTTTCGGCTCTTATTCCGCAGCCTTCGCCCGAACAATTTAATAAAGGTATGGAACTCGCGCTTGAAATGGCGCGAAAATATGGCATTACTTCGGTGCAGGACAATTCCGGTTATCAAACGACGAAACTTTACCGCGCATTTTTGCAACAAGATAAATTGACCGTCAGAGTTTCGGAATGGCTGGATTTTGAAGATTCCGTTCAAGAATTAAAACGCCAGCGTGACGAATTTGCTTCGTTCAAAGATGATTCTTTGCGGCTCAAACTCGGCGCGGTCAAAGGTTATGTTGACGGAACTTTAGGCTCGAAAACGGCTTCGATGCTTGCGCCTTTTACCGACGACGATAAAAATGTCGGACTGATGCGCCGTCCGGCGGAAGAATTGACACAGATGATGGTCGAACGCGACGCTGCCGGTTTTCAGATCACGCTTCACGCGATTGGCGACAAGGCGAATCGGATGGCTTTGGATGGTTATGAAACAGCAAAGAGAAATCATCCAAACGGAAAAGCTAAGGTTTATGACGAGAAAACATTGAAAGAAGTTGATACTCCAAAAGCTCCAATTGGTGGGGCAACAAGTATTTTTACAACCTACGACGGAATAACTTTAAGAAGAGGTGAATGGACTTTGAGTATGGCTTACGAAGATTTTGATTCTCCAAATCCGCTACGCCACCGCATCGAACACGCGCAGGTGGTCAATCCGTCAGATTTCAAGCGTTTTGCGACGCTCGGAATTATCGCTTCGATGCAGCCTTCACACGCGATCTCGGATAAGCGTTGGGCGGAATCAAGGCTTGGCGAATACCGCGTTTTGGGCGCATATGCGTGGCATTTGATGCAGAGTTACGGCGTTCACATGCCGTTTGGAACTGACTTTCCGGTCGAACCGATCAATCCATACAATACGCTCTACGCCGCCGTTTCGCGTCAGGATGCCGACGGAATTCCAATCGGCGGTTGGCAGCCGCAGGAGAAACTTTCGATGGCGGAAGCAATTCGCTGTCACACTTACGAATCTGCTTTTGCCGAATTTGCCGAAAATGAAAAAGGCACGATTGAAGTCGGAAAATTAGCCGATCTGGTCGTTCATTCCAAAGATCTGCTGACCATCGAGCCGAAAGAAATTTTAACGACCGAACCCGTTTACACGATCTTTAACGGGCGCGTTGTGTATCAGAAATAATGTCCAACAAACTTCAGTTTGTTGTTTGCCGATGCAAAAAGAGCAACAAACTGAAGTTTGTTGGACACGGCGGGCAAAAAACGCTGGCATCTTGACGGCGGAAAACTGCAACAAAACGAACGACTGACTTTTCCCGAACCCGATAAGGAAAATGAAAATGATGAAATTTTTGAAACAAATAATATTGACGGCACTTGTTGTCATCGGCTTTTCGCTGACGGCTTCGGCGCAGAACACAAACGAAGAAAAGAAGAAACCGCCGAAGGAAAATGCCGAGATCAAACCTGAAGAAAAAAAACCGAAAAATAACGAAAACAATAATAACAACAATAATCAAAACAATAATAACAAAGGCAAAAAGCCGCAGAAATTTTCTCTGATCAGCGAAAATCGTGTCGAAATAACTTCTGTTTAACTTCTCATAATTAAAATGTTTGTTGAATTAATATCGGAGACCCTCAGGTTCACCGCAGTGAAAAAGAATTCCCCGAGGGCGAAAAAATGTTTTTGTAAAAGAAAATATTTATCGTGTTTTTTCTTGGTTTTTATCATTACTGAGCGGCATAGTTATTGCCTAGTTGAAATTTATTAGTGTTTTTAAGAAGTTTGCCCGCGAAGGCGAAAGACACGAAAAAGAAAATTAAATTCAATCATTATCGCTTTATTTTAGCGTCTTTTCGCCTTCGCGGGCAATTTTCTTCTTTTCTAAGCTATGCAATTTTTAGACCGCTCAGTAATG
>JANPDZ010000915.1:0-3077 GCA_031431735.1 Acidobacteriota bacterium
TTTCTCGAAAATTAGATTTTGCCACCAAGAAAGTGCGAACCAAAGTTGATAAGAGTTTTATATTAACTTCTAAACTTAGCGGATTTGGCATTTTGGTAATAAAAAATTTAATGGGGTAGGTTATTAAATTTCTTTTACTAAAGCTGTCATCTTTTTAATCTGCCCAATTTGTGATCCAAGATGAATAATCCTTTAAAATCTGATAATCGGGGCATTCTTCGTCTTTTGGCTCAAGGTCGCATAAGGGTATTGAAAAAAATTTTCTATCCGAGAGTCGTTTGACCTTTGCCACTAATTTCCAACGATCGTCAATTTCATCTTCAATCGCCATAAATCGAAACAGATCTTTACAAGACGGGCGAGTTTTTTTCATTTCCTTATACTCGTATTTATCTCCGTAACCGAATAAAAATCGCTCTTCCCAAGGAAAATCTTCTCTACCCGTCAACAAAAGATTCGGGTTCAAATTGGCTTCCAAAAATTTTCGATATTTTTCGAGCTTTTCATCGCTATAGTCAATATCCGTGTCGCCCAGAACTTCAGCTATCCGCTTTTCTTGCTCATCTAAAACAACGATATTGCGCTCTACCAAATCTTCGTCAGGTCGTGGTTCGGCAAACTCAACATCACTTTCACCAAGATACATTTCGCTTGCGCTAAACCCTTCTAATTCTACGCGTTCCAAATATTCATCGGACATTTGGTTAAGTGTCGTGTTGTCCCATTTTATCAAAAACACAACCTCGTCATCATTAAGTTCAGCCTCATCAAATTCGACAATTTCACCTTGCCAATTTGAAATGTCTGAGTCTTCAAAATCGGGATCTTTAATGCCTTCTTTTACTTTGACAATATCGCCAACTTTATATTTCATCATTTTTTGTCAGCCGGAATGTATGGAATGAATCCTTTTTCAAATGCAATTTCTTGAACTTCAATCGGCATTGAACGTGCGTCAACGATATATCCATTATAGGTAATCATCCAATACATTGAGCTTTCATCTACTAATCTTTGTAAAGCCCAATCAAAATTATGGTATGTCATTTTCAATAATTCCCGAACCTTTTTTCCTTTTCCTGCTGTTGTGCTTTTGGCAACATCAAAGAATTCGCAAATGATTAAAAGGTCTGTATATGGTTTATTGGTTTTATCAAAACCAAAATTTATCGTACAAAGCGCGTGAACTATACCGCCAGCCCAAGTATTTAACCTGCCACTCAGCAAAGGCGAAGGTCTTTTGCGACAAAGTGTCGATGCCGCTTTCCGACAAAGCTGGGCATATTCCTGATCCAAATATTGTCGGCAAAACTCGTCTGTCTGTTTGGTGATTTCATCATAAATTGCCTGCATCGGCTTCGGGACGTTTTCAGAATTATCTTTTTTAGCCATATAAAAATTATGCCTCCTTCGCTTTTTTGCCGCTTGAATAATCGCGCCTTCGCGGTTCGATCAAGCCGATCTCAACCGCTTCGTAGCTCAAGATCGGCGATTCGTCCGAGTATTCGGCGATCGTCGTTTTTAAGAATTCGTCGTCGTTGCGTTCGGGAAAATCAGGTTTGTAATGTGCGCCGCGAGATTCGTCGCGGTTGAGCGCACCGAGCGTGATAACTCTGGCAAGTTGCAGCATATTCCACAATTGCCGTGCGTGCGGAACGGCTTGCGTCGCCCACAGATTCGAGTCGTTGATCGAAATATGTTGATAGCGATCAATCAATTCCAAAATCTTTTCGTCGGTCGCTTTCAAACGGTCGTTGTAGCGGACGACCGTCACGTTATCGGTCATCCATTTGCCGAGTTCGTCGTGGATTTTGTATTGATTTTCCGAGCCTTCGTTTTTGATGATCTGGTTGTTTATTTCCTGCTGTTTTTTTAATTCCGCCGCGTGAATACCGTTTGTCTCAGACGCGCCGCGTTCGACGTTTTTGGCGTATTCAATCGCTGACGGCGCGGCGGTAAATCCCCCGTAAACGCAAGAAACGAGTGAGTTTGCGCCCAAACGATTAGCACCGTGGATCGAATAATCGCATTCGCCGGCGGCGAAAAGTCCGGGAATATTCGTTCTCTGCTCGAAATCAACCCACAGTCCGCCCATCGAATAATGAACGCCCGGAAAAATCCGCATCGGCACGTAACGCGGATCATCGCCGACAAACATTTCGTAAATTTCAAGAATCGCGCCCAATTTGCGCGTCAGAGTTTCCGCCGGAATATGCGTCAGATCGAGATAGACCTGATTTTCGCCGCCGACGCCGTAGCCTTCCAGACAAACCTGAAAGATCTCGCGCGTGGCAATATCGCGCGGCACGAGATTGCCGTAAGCCGGATATTTTTCTTCGAGGAAATACCAACGCTCTTCGGTCGGAATGTCTTTCGGCGCGCGCACGTCGTTTTTATTTTTCGGCACCCAAACGCGTCCGCCCTCGCCGCGTGCCGATTCGCTCATTAAACGAAGTTTGTCTTCGCCCGGAATCGAAGTCGGGTGAACGTGGATAAATTCGCCGTTGGCGTATTTTGCGCCTTGCTGATAGCAAGCCGAAACCGCGCTGCCCGTGCAAGTCATCGAATTGGTTGATTTTCCCCAAATCATTCCGGGTCCGCCCGTCGCCATGATCACTGCATCCGCCGCAAACGATCTGAGTTCGAGCGTTTGCAGATTCATCGCGATCAGCCCGCGGCAAACCTGATAATCGTCCAAAACGAGCGAGAGCATTTCCCAACCTTCATATTTTTTGACGTGTCCGGCTGATTCGTATCTGCGAACCTGTTCATCGAGCGCGTAAAGCAATTGCTGTCCGGTCGAAGCACCGGCAAACGCCGTCCGGTGGTGAAGCGTTCCACCAAAGCGTCGGAAATCAATCAAACCTTCCTGTGTGCGCGAAAACGGCACGCCCATCCGGTCGAACAAATTGATGATCTGCGGTGCCATCTCGCACATTCGCTGGACGGGCGACTGATTCGCCAAAAAATCGCCGCCGTAAACCGTATCGTCCAGATGTTTCAACGGCGAATCGCCTTCGCCTTTCGTATTGACCGCGCCGTTTATGCCGCCCTGAGCGCAAACCGAATGCGAGCGT
>JANPDZ010000916.1:0-2154 GCA_031431735.1 Acidobacteriota bacterium
TTTCTCGAAAATTAGATTTTGCCACCAAGAAAGCGCGAACCAAAGTTGATAAGAGTTTTATATTAACTTCTAAACTTAGCGGATTTGGCATTTTGGTAATAAAAAATTTAATGGGGTAGGTTATTAAATTTCTTTTACTTACGTAAATTTATTTTTAACAGTTTTGAAATGATCAACGCGCAGCGTTTGAGTTCATATTAGTATTTCTTGAAGCATCGGACGTTTGCGAAGGATCGCGCATCCCGCTCGTGTGACACCAGCCTGTTTTATGTCCGAGATTGTTTGCGCCCGTAAGTTGCGCAAAAGCCTTTTCAACCACGCCATCGTCAGGATCGCTCAAAAACGGATCGGTGGCGATGTTGCAGTAATCGTAGCGATACCTTTTGAAAATACTTGTGCCGTATAGCGTCCCGCAACCTTTGGCACAAATTTGGAAAGAAATGCACCATTGCCATTGTCAAACATCGGAAATTCAAACATTTCGCCGGTTGGTGTTTGAATTGAAACCCGCGAATCACGAATATTTCCGGCTAAGTAATCAGGCTGACCGCTTTCCTGGTTTTCCTTATTATTGAAGATGGCGGAGAAAATACCGATTTCGCGCCCGACAATTGTTTGTAATGTGTCAAGATAGGAATACAAACGATACGGAGAATCGCTCGAAGCAACAAGATAACCGATGGTTTCACTTGAAGTTGAAAGGTTTTTAGGTTTCTCGATCTGAACTCGCAAAACGCCTTGTTTCAATAATTCAAAACTGAAGACTTCGGCAGGGAATTGATTACCGTCTAATCCATAGCTGGTATCGGTTTGTTTTATCTGCCGCGCAAAGCCTTCGCTTCGTAAATCGAAAAAATCACCGTTTGGCAACGCAACTTTCAAATTCAAACTCTTGCCGTTTGGCGAAAGAATCATTAATTTGAAATTATCGGTCGAATCAACCGGAATTTCGATTGATTGAATACTGTCGCCCGAATTTATCGGAAACATCGTTGATTTTGAACGTGTTCCGAGCGAAGCCGGATTCGGAAGACGCATTGCAGAAATTTCATCGAACGAGCCGGCAAGTTTTTTGAAATCGTCACGCTGAATCGTTGTTTTTTGTGCTGAACTTAACAGCGAAAATGAACAGATCAGCAGAAAGCAGAGCAATCCGCCGAAAATGTGGTTGAATATTTTTGACATACAAATCTCCATCAGAAATTGGTTTTTGTAAAACTTAATAAGACTTTTGTTTATGAATTCAAGGGACAATGAAAAGTATTGCGATTATAAACCCGAAAAAATGAAAACACAATTGTCAAACTAAATAATTGCACAGCAATTAGGCATTAAAAAATAATAAGCAACTTGATAAGCAATCCAAAGAAGCGCATACCGAAAGACGTAGCTTGTTTTATTTTTTATTGCGGCGGATTGGCAACCTTTGCAGTTTTACGCCGTTTCTCGGATGAGTTTTTGACGAGAGAGAAAAGCCTTTTCTCCCTTAAATCAGCACGGAGGCGCAGATGTTTCAGCCCTTTACTTTCCACCTCAGTTTATCTTCAATTATTTTTGTGTTTGGCGGATTTGCTTTCGCTGAAACTGCCAAAACCGAATCTGAAAACATCAGAATTAAATCTGCCAAACCAACCAAAATCGAGCTTCTAAGCAAGCAAGCAAGCAAGCAAGCAAGCAAGCAAGCAAGCAAGCAAGCAAGCAAGCAAGCAAGCAAGCAAGCAATATCAATTAACCAACAACAATTATTTTATTAAATGGCTCGTCAATCTGAGGCTTGCAGTGCCTTTTGAGACGCGGCGTTTTTTAATGGTCGAAAACCTTTTTGAAGGCGGAATGAATTTATGTCAAGAAAAAGTCGAAAAAAGAATTTACCGGAACGACCGGCAGAACTAAACAATACCGAAAAACATTCGGATTCAGAGGTTATAACGAATCAAACAATCAAACAAAATTGGTTGACATATTTGAGATCGCACGCCCTGATGATCGGAATTATCGCATTGGTCGCATTCGGTATTTTGGGCAGCGGGCTAAAATATCTTGATGAAGATGCCACGCGAGAAATTGCCCGCCGCGCCAATAACAAAGGCAGTTTGAATAATCAGGAAGAATCTTTCATCAATAAGATTAATCCGTTTTTGCCCGCCGCGTTGC
>JANPDZ010000917.1:0-2935 GCA_031431735.1 Acidobacteriota bacterium
CGGCTGGCTGACAATCGCACCGACACCCCAGAAAAAATTCAGAATGCTGAGAGCCGCCGCCGCCCGTGTCGGGTTGAGTTCGAGAATCAGCATATTGATTGACGGCAAAGTCAGACCAATGCCGAGACCATTAACAAAAAACCCAACCAGACAAAACTCCAGACCGCCGAGATTCAACATCAAAATACCGATTGCCATCAAAAAACAACCAAGCAGACTCGCCGTCAAAAATTTGTTCCGTTTGCCGAACCAATTCGTCAAAAACGTTCCGATCAAGGATCCGGCAAACTGCGCCGGGAAAAAGTTTCCTAATTGCTCGTCGTTGAGTTCAAATTTTTGTTTAAGAATCGGCAAAAGCTGACCAATAATAACGGTCGCAATGCCAGAAACAAAAAATCCGGCGTGAAGCAGAATTTTTAAGATGCGAAGTGTGCTTGAATTTGTCGGCGGCATAAATAGCTAAAAGTCAAAGGTAAAGGTAAAAAGGTAAAAAGTAAAAGGTAAAGGGTATAACTTTAAGAGCTTTCAAACTCGAATTCGAGCAAGATACTTTATATTTGGTTTACTTTTTTACCTTTTACCCGTTGACGCGAGATATTCGGTCAATTCGAGAATTTCATTGCCGAGTTTTAGACGCACAATGCGAACTCTGACCCCGAAAACGCCGCTCAAATGCTCAAAATCATCGCCCCAAACTTCCTTGTCCGAAACTTTTTCAAACGGCAAAACGCGCGTGTAAAAATCAATCGCCCGGTCCATATCCGAAACGGTAAAACCGACCGATTCAATCTTTGAAACCTGTCCGTTGGCAATTGATGAAAAAAAGACAAGCAATACGAGCAAGCCGATAATCAGCCATCCAAGCGGGCGTTCTTGTTTTTTTACTTTTTCACTAATCATTAAATTTAACCTCTATAAATACAATTATATCTTGATAAATACAGACAATTCTGTATCATAAAATATGTGAAATTTGATTGGGATGAAAACAAAGAAAAAGAGAATATCCGTAAGCATCGAATAACTTTTGATGAAGCCGAACAGGCGTTTGCCGATGAAAACGCGGTTGACTTATTTGTTGAATTGAATTCAGATGATGAAATCCGTTATCTTATCTAATCATCGCACTTTCCCCAATCAGACTTCTATTCGTCTCTTACACGATTCGCCAAGCCGATGACGAAGAAATTATTAGAATTATTTCGGCAAGAAAAGCTGATAAAGACGAGGTAGAAATTTACAATGATCAAAACAGATAAAACATACGTAATGACAGAGGAAAAGTATCAGGAAGGATTAGCCAAAGGTTGGAATGATGATGATATGCCCAAGCCCGGAACATACAAAGTTCGCCGTGCGCAGCATATTACGCCGCGCAAAGAGCAAAAAATCAAAATCACGATGTATCTTGACGGTGATATTCTCGATTTTTTCAAAGAACGGGCGAAAGAACCAAATGCTTCGCCATATCAAACCCAAATCAATAACGAACTTCGTGCTGTGATGGAACGAAAATCTCTCAAAGACGAAGTTGTAACCATTTCAATGTTGGAAAATCCGGCTTTCATTGCCGCTTTAGCTGAAAAATTGAAAGCCGTTTAACCTCAATTTCTCTGTATAAAACAATCACGGCAAGCCCAAGTTTTATTCCACCGGAGCTTGCCGTAAAGTTTTTAGAAATTGTTTGTAAAGTCAGCCATTATTCGCGCCCTGCGACAATTTCCAGATACTCCGATTCGACCCTTATCGTGCCGTCGGTTGCCTGATTGTTTTCTTCCCAAAGGTTTTCAAGGTCGCGGCGCAGAGCCGTTTGTTTATCTTCAACTTCTTCGAGTGCGAGAAAAGCCTTTTGCGTCGGTCCGGAATATTTGCGAAAATGCTCGACCACATCCGTCGGCGAAAAAGGAAAATTTAAAGTCATCAACCGACGGTTAAGGTGCAAATCGCCGATTTCCTCTTTAAGTCTTTCGCCGACGGTGGCTTCATCGCCCCACAAAATAGGCGAAGGCATATTCGGCGGCGGTGGAACGTGCGAACCCGTCAGCTTAAACATTTTTCCGATAAAGCCGGTCAGTGTCCAATTTGCCATCACAATGCGTCCGCCGGAGCGACAAACGCGTGTCAATTCTCCAGAAACCTTTTCCGGTCGCGGCGCAAACATTGCCCCGAACATCGTCACCACCGTATCAAAACTACCGTCGGCGTAGGCGAGAGCCTCGGCATCGCCCTCGTCAAACTGACAATTCAATCCTGAAACTTTGGCATTTTCCCGCGCCTGTTCGATAAGATTCGGAGCAATATCAACTCCGGTGACGATTGCTCCGGCACGGGCGGCGGGAATTGCCGTGTTTCCCGTCCCGCAGGCGACATCCAGAACTTTCTCGCCTGATTGCAGATTAAGCCGCGCAATAAATTCGGCGGCTCCCGGTGTATATGCTTGGGCAATTTGCCCGAAATCTCCCGCGATCCATGTCGCCTTAAGTTTTGTTTTCAAAGCCTCCATTTCAGGAGTCATTGCTGTTTTCGGTTCGCTCATAAATTATCTCCTTATTTTGATGAATCTTGTGATTTGTCCATAATACGCCTCTTTTTCAATGTTTCAAAAAAATAAATCAAATTAGTTTTGCTTCCATCAGAAAAAAGTTAGGGATTTGAAATCAAACAACTTCGACAGCGCAAAAGGTTATTCGAGGTATGTTTGAAGTTTGAATTTGGAATGTTCAAGAACGAGGTTTCAGTTTCGTCTTTTTTTATTTTGATTGTTTGTCGTAATTTATCTAAAATCCTGTAATCATGAGTCCACTCCGAAAAGTCATTTTTAGCAGTTTTGGGGCTTAAAATTGACTTTTACCATTTTTGAGATTCTTTGTTTTCAATAACTTACAAAACTACAAATTCAGCGATTGAACGATTTTTCTATCAAACAAGGGTTTTC
>JANPDZ010000918.1:0-5568 GCA_031431735.1 Acidobacteriota bacterium
AAGCATCAAAGCGGATTACAAAAAGATTCAATTGTTAATGTAACTCAAGTTTTCACGTTAGATAAAAGTCTGTTACTGGAATTTGTCGGAACACTTTCCGAACGCAAAATGGAGCAGATTGACGAAGGCTTGCGTCTAGTTTTATCATGAAAAAATCGAAAAAAATCTTGACAAATCACATTTTAAGATTATAATTGTTCTCGCAATACATTTTTACAATATTTACTTCAACCCTACAGGAGGAATCTCGTTATGAGTGAAACGGGACATGCTAAGAATATTGCGGAATTTGAAACTTTGGCTAATTTTATTACGAACCTCGGCACTTTGTATCAGCCGTCAAAAGATGATTTAAAACTCGCAAATTTGAACTCTTTGCTTACTGATGCAAGAAATTCACTTTCCCAAACCCAACACAACTTTTCTCAATGGAAAGATGTTACCAACCAACGCGAAACTGCTTTTGCGGATTCAGGCAAACTGGCAGTGCGAGTGGTCAATGCCTTTGCTGTCAGCGGCGCAGATAACCTAGATATTTCCGATGCAAAGAGTTTTGTCAGAAAAATGCAAGGCAGACGTGCAAAGGAAAAAGCCGCGCCAACAACTCCGGGCGAAGCCGTCAAAACACATTCCGCTTCGCAAACGAGTTATGACAATAAAGTTCAACACTTTGCCCAACTCGTCAGCATTTTAGAAAACAATTCACAATATAAGCCGAACGAAGCCGATCTAAAGACAGCAACTTTAACAACTGTCCTAGATGACCAAAAACACCGCCGTCGTCAATTCGAGTGTCGCACTTTCCAACGCCCGAATTTCCCGCGACGAAAAACTATACAACCCCGAAACCGGCTTAGTCCGCACGGCTCTCGATGTTAAAACCTACATCAAATCAGTCTTCGGCTCATCAAGCCCGCAATACAAACAAATTAGTGGCTTAAAATTTAAGAAAAGCGGGAAGTAGTCTTTAAAATTCCATCTATAGGTTTGAAGTTTAAGCCTTCATTAACTTTTATGATTAATAAAGTCTTTGAGAAAAAAGTAATTGATCACATTGAATCTGAAATTAAAAACTCACAGTTGAAAAGTTTTTTGTTGAAATTGATTGCCTCTAGAATAAAGAATAGAAACTTGCTGTGTTTATGTATATTGATTGACATAAGATACGATTTGTTAAAAGAAACGGATTATGTTGCTATTATAACGACAATTAAACCATTAAATTTCAGCCAGTTTGTTAAGTCATTCGTCTATGACTTCAAAAAAGGCATATATACTAATATCTCTTTTTCTTGTGAATTTTCGGGACATAGATGTTTTGCAAGGGAATCTTATTCCAGAATCCTTGACTTAGATTCATTTGAGGCATATGTTGCAGGAATAGCGCACGATGTTAAAAAGTTGAAGTTTAAAGATAATTTACACATTGATAAAAAACAGATTAAAAAAGAAGGATGGTCAGGTGGAAATGGAACAGTTTGGATTACGCCCACCGACTTAATCGAAATGGTTTTAGTTGATACTGACGGAGATGAGTATAAAGCTAATAAAATTTGTGATTATGTAGGTTTTCCCCGCACTAAAAAGTTATTTACGATGCATTCCTCAATAAATCCTGGACACTATGTAATGATAAATTATTCTGAGGATTTTAATGCAGAAGTTTATCAGCCAAACTCGACAAATGCTAAGTTTGAAAATCCAGAGATGTTATTTATCAGCTATAATAAAGATGATGGATTTGGTCTGACTTACAACGAAAATTATCCAGAGTTTGCACAAGAACAGATTCATCAAAAGACTAAGTTTATTGACGATAAATTCAAAGCAGTTTATGTCGGACAAATCTCGATTGACAAAAAGTTTTCCAGAAAGGGTATTTTATCTCAAGCAATGAAGAGGCTAAATATATGAGCGGAAAAATTATTAGTAAATTAAAATCATTTGATGATAGTAGTTGGATTGATTTTATCCAAAAACTCCTTTACAGAGAAGATACAACACCATCGCTCATATCAGTTTCGACCGAATTACATCAACAGCTTTTTTGGATTTACAATACTTTTGAGGAAACCGACAAGCCCGTTCAGCGTCGTTTTACCGAAACCTTATTACAAGTTTTAGATACATCCGAACCGACAGAAGAGATGACTGAAGCAATTTATATCTGCATCTTTTTTATACTCAAAACAAAGCCAGCCAAACATAGAGATTCGATTGCCGCAATGGTTAGACATCGCAAGTTTGAAAATCTTAGCTTTGGCGGACGAAATCTGCACCTTTTGCTGATAAAAGCCTACATAAACATCGAAGACAGAAAAAAATTATTGATAGAAGAATATCTGAAAAACAGCGGTTATAGACAAGAGCCTTACTTTTTATATTTGATTTTTTACTATTACGGTTATTTGCATTATCCCCCAAAAGCATTAGATGCGTTTGGTAAATATCTGCAAAATACGCAAATAGACGAAGAAGTATCCGAAGAGATTTATTTTGCTCTGCGAGACTGCATTCCCGATTATGTGAATTTGTTGGATTTCCTAGAAAGAGTATTAAAAAAAGAAATAGTTTTCGATTTAGAAATTCCGTCTTTAAAAGATGCAATATACAGATTTTGCGAATATTTGTTTGATAAGACAGATGTGAGAAAATTTGCCTGTTTCGCTAGTGATGTCTTAAAAAATGAATATCAATATTTTCCGCAAGAATACGATGTGGAATATAACAAAAGAAGCGGTAAGCCTTCAACAAAATTTGACGAACTTGTATCTGAACACACACAAAACTACATAGATAATGAGTCAGAAGACCCAGTTCCGGCGGACACAAGCACAGCGGAATTGATGAACCAAACTCTTCAAAAAAATTCAATGAAAATTGCAATCCTTGATTTAGAGGATGAAATGGCTTATGCCCGAATCATTTGAAAGACTTCGGATAAATTAAGTTTTTAACTAAATTATCGGTAACGGATATGAATGGAAAAATAGAAACTAGTAGAGCTTTTGCCCAACCAATTGAACCGCGAAATCGTGAAAGTAAAAGCAATATATTTATACAGGAACTTTCAAGCGAAGATGTTCAACTTTTAATTCACGACGTAGAATTTAGACAAAAAGGTGGGATAGTAAGTCTCATTATTGATCCTTTTGATATTTTCAGATATACCTTTCCATATGGCTTACACTTTAAAGATAATGAAAGAAGTTTGGATGAGATTGGAGACGATATGTTGGCTTATTATCACGTCTTTAACAATTATAAGCCAATAATTCTAGACGAATATAGATTTGAATTATCAATAACCAGAAATGCTTTTTATAATCATATTTCAACATTTGATAAAAAGAGCAATATTCTTAACGAATTCACAAGAACATATCAAGAATCAAATATAAATAAAAGAGAAAGCCTACTTGGAGAATTAAAAGAAAGTATCTCATTCGTATTATCTTCCGCAGTTTTGGCAGAATCATATTTCAAACATTTTGATGAAGTATATGGAGATTTACAGATAACGAATTTTGAATTAAAAGAAAGAAATCCTGAAGCAGAGAAGTTTATATTAGATGTTTTTCGCAATAGCAAACGAACTGATTGGGCAACGGAATCTTTCAAAAAATGGGTAATTAAATTAGATAAGAGTCCGGTGTTTAATCAATATTCCATTGCAAAAAAAAGGAATATGATTGAAGGAGCTTTTCGAGATTTCGGCATCATAGACAGAGTTTTTAGCATCAATAAACATCTTCAAAAAGACCAAAGCAAAGGTAAGTATTTAATGCTGTATTTTTCAAGCACTAAAAAATCCGAACGTATTTTCTCAAATGAATTAACTAAAAACCATCTTCCTGTTTTTGAAGGAATACCTCACTTTAATGTTCTTCGTAGTGCTAGGCATGCTTTTATTATGTTTTTGTTAGGTGGACAAAATGATGACACTATATTGCGGGCTTTGAGGGAACTTAAAGAAATTACAGATAAATGGGAAGCAGAAAATAAAGAAAAAAAACAGCTAGTAAATAAAGATATAGATATAGATGAGTTGCTGGAACAATATGATTGCAAAGCTGTCAGACGACAAGCTCTGGAGCAGGAATCTATTGCCCGACGAATCCACGGACATGATAAATTTAGAGAAGCTCTTGAAAAAACGATAAAAAAACTGGAGAAGGAAGAATTTGATGAAGTAGCAGATATTTTTAAAGACGCTTTGGAAGAAGCAAAAAAAGTTTATAGCAGTCTTCAATCCTTAACTACGATGAATTTAAGCTATTCGGTAGAGTCAAATTTAACCGAATTACTTAAAGAAGTATTTGTAAAGGGAACTTCTGAAATAAATATTCGTCCCGGGTTGGATTCGATTATCGGCGGCTATCAGCATTTACCAATTCTTTTATTTCTAAATAATCAAGAAGAATTAACTAAAATCGGACTCTCGGATTTGTTAAATGAAGTCGTCAGTTTTGTTGTAAAATCCCCGGAAAAGCGAAATAATGATATTAAAGATTTCTTTGAAAAAATATCCAATCTCTACAGAAAATCGGAAAGGAATCTGACTACTGCTGAAAAATCATACGCCGGTGCATTGGTCAAAGTATTTATCTATTTAATCTCACCACACAAAGAAGGAAGAAAAAGACAAGAGAGTGAAGCGTATGAATTTATACTCAATAATATACAACGAATGTCAACAGGACATCTTGGACGAAGCGAAAAATTAATACATTTATTCACTATTTTCGATGACATGGAGGCTCAATACCAAAAACTAGAATCTGACTATCAATATTTTTTGATATGGACATCTCGAAGAAATAAAAAAATAGAGGAGTCTTTACAACTATCAGAAGCTGCAATTAAAAAGAATCCTTTTGAGCCAAGATTTTATCACGGAAAATGTCTTGCTCTTTATAATAAATATGTTGATATTAGAAATTTAAGTGTCGGTAATTTGGAAGATTTAAAAGATTTAGCCGAAAATGCGGAAAAAGCTATGTCTTTGTATAAAGAAACAAGAAAAAATTACAACAAAAATAAAATATATGGCGATTTTATAGACCGTAGTATAGTCGCATTACAAAACACCTTGCTTTACAGTCTTTCGTTATATTATCTAGATTTATTGGAAAAAGCCGACACTTCAGAAGATTTTGAAAAAAGCGTGAAAGAACATTTTCCCGAATATCCGCTTGAAACCAGAAGCGGGAAAACTCTTAGAAAAAAACTATTTATTCCAATTAGAGATTTTGAGAGGCTAAGACATAAGCAAGATTCTAAGAATTTTCCGGAAATAGCTCATACGGAAGCGGTTCTTGAATTATGCGAGGCAATAAATTACTTCAAAGCCGGAACTATTAGAGAAAAAGAAGAGGCAGGAAAGAAAATAAAAAAAGCGGAGTTTGCTATTGACAAAGCATTAAAAAATGAGTGTGATTTTCCTTTGTATAAAGTAACAAAAACCAAAATAAATAGTTGGAAAAAGAAAATTTTATAAGTTTCTCCTACCTTAAATTATCCTGATAAATTTAAATACAAACAATCGCGTTCACTTAAATTGCTTCT
>JANPDZ010000919.1:0-2884 GCA_031431735.1 Acidobacteriota bacterium
GTTCATTTTGCCGCTCAGTTCCATCAGCAGATCAATATCAATCGGACCGATGACGTTGACGAGCGCGATTGTTTTCGATTCCGACACAATGACCGCTAAACCGCTCATCACATCGCCCGTGAACATCGTGTAAACATCAACTTTTTGATTGTTTTTCTTGCTGCGGACATTCGCCAGTTTTTCCCAACCCGGCGCGTTAAGCTGCGAACGGATCTCGTCAATATCCGACGGGTTATATTCGTTTTCGTTCTCGAAGTTATAGACGCGAACGTAAATTCCTTTCAAATCCTTGATCGCTTCGCTGACTTTTTGCGCGTCAGCGTCTTTTGATTTCAACATTACGCGGCGTGCCAGATCGAGCAGTTTGCCTTCGATGTTGACTTCGACGACATCACGCGCCTTTGTTTCCAAGCCGTTGAGTTTGTCAAAACGAAGCCGTGCGTCCTGTTGTGCGTTGGCGGCGATTGCCGAAAAGGCAAACAGCGCAAGAAATGTAAATTTCAATAAATAATTGCTAAGTGATTTCATAAATAATTTCTCCATAAAATTTCAGTTGCCACTAGCTTCAGCCATTAGTATCTACACAAGTTTTTGCGACCGGATTTCAGCCTCGAAGAGGCACAATATGATAGCCTAGCGCATCGCGCCAGGTCAAAAGTCGCCTCCATACTAAGCCCTGCAAGGGCGCAATCGGCGGATGTCGCCCTTGCAGGGCTTAAAAATTTGCCGTCCGCCACCCAACGCTCCGCATTGGGCTATTATATTTCGCCTCTTCGAGGCTGAAAACAAGCCTTTTAGACTTGTGTAGATACTAATGGCTTCAGCTAGTGGATAGGTTGTTAATAAATAGAAGGCTTTAGCCAAATAGTAAATTTGAAAGTATTCCAAATTGCTTTAGCTAAAGTTGTTCGGAATTGTTTTTTGATTAAATTCGGCTAAAGCCTTTGACTTTTAGCCCAACTGACCACTAGCTGAAGCCATTAGTATCTACACAAGTCAAAAACATTGATTTTAGCTCTGAAAGAGCGGGATATAATAGCCTGGCGCATCGCGCTAGGTCGGCGATACATAATTTCACCAAGCCCTGAAAGGGCGCAATATTGATAATTTCTTTCAGGGCTTGCCGCGCCGGTGATCGTTTGACCTAGCGCGGTGCGCCAGGCTATTATATTTCGCCTCTTCGAGGCTTTGTTTGCCATCAGAAAACTTGTGTCGATACTAATGGCTGAAGCTAGTGGCAATTTATCAAAACTTTCAAATAACAATCTCTCTAATTTATCTATTTTGCCGTCTTGAGAACGGCGGTTTTTTCTTCAATTCCCCGAACTTTATCTTTAACGATCTTCAAACTCGAACCCGTGATCGAAAGCGCGAGCATCAATTGGTTGTAAGCGTATTTTTCCTCGGCCGTCAGCGTTTCGGCCGGCTCTTTTATTTTGTTATTTCGCGCAACCAAATTGTTTGGGCGAATAACGGGTGCGACCGTTTGGCGCGTTTTTATGACATTTGATCGGTTAAAACGCGGTTTGCTTTCAATTACTTTAACGGGTGTAACTTCGGATTCTTTGATAATAGCTTTGTCCGCAACTTTGTCATCGCGTTTCGGTTCGTTGTTTTCTACGATATTATTAGTGACCGGCGAAACTTGAAACCAAACGGCGAAGAAAATCACAACGACCGTCGCAAAAGCTGCAAAAGCAAAGCCGAACTGAAAAAATCTGCGCGGTTTTTCTTTCTCGACCACAAAAACTTGTTTAGGCAGAATCGGCGGCGCGGTTTCCTGATAACGAAATGCTTTGAGCGCATTTTCCAATCTTTCGATTTCCGCGTCTTCGCCTGTTTTGTTCCACAGATAATCTTCTTTCATAACTTTAATAATCGTATGTAGTCCCGCCTTCAGGCGGCTTTTGGTGACCTTTTCAATCAATAAACATTCAGCGCGTTGCCGCCTGAAGGCGGGACTCAAAACTAAATCCCGAGTTTTTCCTTCAAAAGTTTCATACCGCGATGCAGATTGACGCGCACCGATTCGGGAGTTAAGCCGGTTTGGGCGGCGATCTCTGCGCCGGTCATTCCTTCAACGAGCCGCAAAACCAAAGTTTCGCGGTAAGCGTCGGGCAGCGTGCGAATCGCCGCTAAGATCTCCCGCGCTTCCGACAGCGGATTTTCCTTTTGGCGCAAGTCTTCCGAAAGCTCTTCAGTCGGTTTCGAGTTTCGATAAAATTCGGCGGCGCGGTTGCGGGCGATCATCGCGAGCCACGCGCCGACGGCCGCTTTTTCGCGCAAAGTATGTAGATTTTTATATGCCGACAAGAAAACTTCCTGCACGATGTCGTCCGTTTCATCACGCGGCACACGCGCTAAAACAATGCCGTGAACCATTGCGGCGAACATTTTATAAAGCTCGCCGAAGGCTTCCGCGTCGCCCTGACAGACGCGTTCGACGATCTGCGCCTGAGCCGATACTTTTTGCGCGGCGGCGGCGGTTGCTTCGCTCCTTGCAAAGAAAAACATATTTCCTGTCATTTCGCTATCGGGCATTGGTTTAGAAAAATTGATGAACGGCGCTCAAATTATGAATGAAAATGAACGAATATCAAACGGATTCGCCGCTCATCAAAGTATAGATCGGATTTTTTTATTCTCTTGCCGGTATTAAAGACGAATCATTTGAAAAAATGTTAACAAAAAACTTTCACTTTTTTTGTTTGTTTGGTTAAGCAAAGAAATAAACCTTTATGCAATACGTCAGAACCCTGAGCGGTAGCCATTAGTATCTACACAAGTCTAAAAGGCTTGTTTTCAGCCTCGAAGAGGCGAAATATAATAGCCCAATGCGGAGCGTTGGGTGGCGGACGGCAAATTTTTAAGCCCTGCAAGGGCG
>JANPDZ010000920.1:0-9340 GCA_031431735.1 Acidobacteriota bacterium
CGAAAGATGCGCTGCCCTAAGCGACCAAATGCTTAGTTGCCCGGACGACGCACTTTATTTCAATCAATTTCCGGTAAGTGGTCGGACAAAACTACATAAAACTAAAATGTTCGTTTAGAGGCGGTCTCTGACCGCCGGTTGTCGAGTCTGATTAAAATCCGGCGGTCAGAGACCGCCACTAAACGAACATTTTAGTTTTATGTAGTTTTGTCCGACCACTTACCGGAAATTGATTGAAATAAAGTGCGTCGTCCGGGCAACTAAGCATTTGGTCGCTTAGGGCAGCGCATCTTTCGAGAAAAGGGATGAAAATTTTTTTGCTGTTAAGTCTTGTCCTGTGTTTCGGTTTGATGAAAATTCACGCCGAAACACGGGTTTTATCAGCAAAAAAAGCTGATTTGACGGTCGCGGCAGACGGCAGCGGCGATGTCAAAACTGTTTCAGAAGCGATTGTTAAAGCTCCCGAAAACAATAAATCGCGCTTTGTGATCTTTATCAAAAAAGGCGTTTACAACGAGCAAATCCGCATTCCGGCGAACAAACCGTTTATTTCGTTGATCGGCGAATCACGCGAGACAACCAAGCTGAGTTTTGACATCAATAACAAACGCGCCGGCACAACTTCCGCCGCGTATGCCGTGTACATCGGCGGACACGATTTTCACGCGGAAAATCTGACGTTTGAAAATTCGTTCGATTTCAAACCCGGCGTGTCGGGCGCACAAGCCGTCGCCGTTTTAAGCGAAGCCGATAGATTAATCTTCAAAAATTGTAAATTCTTGGGCTGGCAAGACACGCTTTACGCCAAAAATGGTCGGCAGTATTTCGAAGATTGCTACATCGAAGGCAACGTTGATTTTATTTTCGGGCAAGCGGCGGCAGTTTTCGCGCATTGCACAATTCATTCAAAAGGCGACGGCTACATCACCGCGCCGATGCGTTTTGCAGAAACAGAACCGAGTGGTTTTGTTTTCAATGAGTCAAAATTGACGGGTGCCAATACCGACAAAGGCGTTTTTCTCGGACGACCGTGGCGAGCTTTTGGGCGCACGGTTTTTCTCGAAACGGAAATGGGCGCACATATTCGTGCCGAAGGTTGGAATAATTGGGGCAATGCCGACAACGAGAAAACCGCGTATTTTGCCGAATATAATTCAAAAGGCGCAGGCGCAAAAATGAGTGAACGCGTCAAATGGATCCATCAACTCACAAAAGAAGAATCAAAGCAGTTTGAAACCGAAAACTTCTTGAAGGGAAAAGATGGCTGGAACCCGAAAACGGCTGATGATAAATGGCTTGAAACGACCAAGCCGGATTGGAAATTGGTTTCGTGGAGCGACGTTTTTAAGCAAAAGCCGCTTTGGTATCAAACCGACGAAGCGGCGCGGATCGCCGACCAGGTCGTTTTGTATCAAAAAGATAACGGCGGTTGGGAAAAAAATCTCGAAATGAGCGCGATGCTGACTGCCGCCGAACGCGAAAAACTTGCGAAAGAGAAATCAAATGTTTCGGAAACAACAATTGATAATCGCACAACCTATTCTCAAATCGCATTTTTGGCGAAAGCGATCACGGCAAGTCTGGCGAAGCAGACGCCGCCGACCAATTTCCCGAAACACAAAGAAGCGTTTAATAAAGGATTGGACTATCTGCTCGCGTCGCAATACGCGAGCGGCGGTTTTCCGCAATTTTATCCGCTCAAAAAAGGTTATTACACGCATATCACATTCAACGACGACGCGATGATCGGCGTTTTGAAACTTTTCCGTGAAATCGCCGAAAAACGCGAAGATTTTAAGTTTGTTGACGAAGAACGAAGATTAAAGGCGGAAAAAGCAGTCGAAAAAGCGATTCCGCTGATCTTGAAATTGCAGGTTGA
The DNA here is from genome assembly GCA_031431735.1 of Acidobacteriota bacterium. Lineage (GTDB taxonomy): Bacteria > Acidobacteriota > Blastocatellia > Pyrinomonadales > Pyrinomonadaceae > JAFDVJ01. Next base: position 1,880 of record JANPDZ010000920.1, read on the forward strand.
AATAAACGGCAAAAAAACGGTTTGGGCGGCGCAGTATGACGAAAATACTTTTAAGCCGGCGGCGGCGCGAAAGTTTGAACCGATCTCTTTGACGGCGAGTGAATCGGTCGGAATCGTGCGTTTTTTAATGCTCGAGGCAAACCCGAATCAGGCGACAATTGATGCGATCGAATCAGCGATCGCGTGGTATCGTACCAACAAAATCGAAGGCATTCGCTGGGAACGAAAAAACGGCGAAACGGTCGTCATTAAAGACAAAAATGCGCCGCCGATCTGGGCGCGGTTTTACCAGATCGAAACGATGAAACCAATTTTCATCGGGCGCGATTCGATCATTAAATATGACGTTTCCGAAATTGAAGCCGAACGCCGCAATGGTTACGCTTGGTACACAAGTGAACCGAACGAACTGCTCGAAAAAGATTATCCGAAATGGCTGAAAGGTCAGAACCGCCTGCGGTAGCGGGCGGTTTTCGGTTATCATTTGGGATAGCAGCACCGACAGTATTCAACCCGCCCGCGTGCAGCGGACGGGTTTGACAAAAATATGACAAGTCGCCGTGAATTTATAAAAACTTTAATTGTCAGCGGAATTACGGTTTCGGTTCTGCCGAAGGTCGCTTTCGCTGAGACCGATGTTTGGGCAACCGAATATCCACGCATTTTAGCGCGAATCAAACCGCCGAAATTTAAGAAAAAAGATTATTTGATCACCAAATACGGTGCACTTTCGGACGGCAAAACTCTTTGCACCGAAAGCATTAAAAAAGCGATTGAAGAATGCAATAAAAAAGGCGGCGGGCGCGTCGTCGTGCCGAAAGGCGTATTTTTGACAGGCGCGATCCATCTGAAATCGAACGTCAATTTGCACGTTCAAAAAGATGCGACACTGAAATTTTCGATCAACCCGAAAGATTATTTGCCGATCGTTCACACGCGCTGGGAAGGAATGGAACTGATGCATCTGTCGCCTTTGATTTATGCGTATGAGCAAACCAATATCGCCATCACGGGTGAAGGAACGCTCGACGGACAAGGCAAATCTTTCTTCTGGAAATGGCACGGAAATCCGAAATACGGCGGCGATCCGAAAGTTATCAGCCAAAAACCCGACCGCGCCAAACTTTACGATATGATGAATCGTAACGTGCCGTTGGCAGAAAGAATTTTCGGTGAAAACAGCTATCTTCGACCGCAATTCATCCAGCCTTACAAATGCAAAAATGTCTTGATCGAAGGTGTCCGCATTGTTGATTCGCCGATGTGGGAAATTCATCCCGTTTTGTGCGAAAACGTCACGGTGCGCCGTGTTCATATCGCCACTCACGGCCCGAACAACGACGGCTGCGACCCCGAATCGTGCAAAGATGTTTTGATCGAAGACTGCTTTTTTGATACGGGCGACGACTGCATAGCCATCAAATCGGGCAGAAATAATGACGGCAGACGAATAAATGTTCCGACCGAAAACGTCATCGTGCGCGGCTGCACAATGAAAGACGGACACGGTGGAATCACGGTTGGGAGCGAAATTTCGGGCGGCGTGCGCAACGTCTTTGGCGAAAATTGCCGGATGGACAGCCCTAATCTCGATCACGCTTTGCGGGTTAAAAACAACGCTTCACGCGGCGGTTTGCTCGAAAATTTTTATTTCCGAAATATTACGATCGGGCAAGTTGCCCACGCTGTTGTGACGATTGATTTCAACTACGAAGAAGGCGCACGCGGGAATTTTACGCCCGTGATGCGAAATTATCAGGTCGAAAACGTAAAAAGCGGAAAAAGCGAATTCACGGTTGATATTCAAGGTCTCGACAACGCGCCGATTTACGACATTTCGATCAAAAATACGACTTTTGACAATGTCGAAAAAGGCAGTATTGTCAAAAACGTAAAAGGCATTAAGCTCGATAACGTCAAGATTAACGGGAAAATTGTTGATAAATTGGGGTAAAATTTTTGCCCGCGAATAAACGCGAATTTACACGAAAAAAACAAAAAAACAAAAATAAATCAAAATATTTTCGCGCTTTTTCGCGTTTATTCGCGGGCAAAAAAAAATAAAATTATGTCAGAGAAAAATTCAATCAATCGTCGTGATTTCGTCAAATCCGCCGCCGTTGCAAGTGCCGGATTATTGCTTTCAAATTCAATCCCGACCAGCGCGCAAACGAGCAAAAAACTCCGTTACGCGATCATCGGAACCGGGCATCGCGGAACTTCGATGTGGGGCGTTGATCTGGCAAATCGTTATTCAAACGAACTAGAATTTGTCGGATTGTGCGATAAAAACGCGAAACGCGCCGAAGCCGGAAAGAAACTGATCGGCGTTGATTGCCCGACATTCACGAATTTTGAAGAGATGCTGGCAAAAACGAAACCAGATCTGCTGACCGTCACGACCGTTGATTCGACGCATCATCAATTCATCGTCAAAGCGCTCGAAAAAGGCATTGACGTGATTACCGAAAAACCGATGGTTACGGAAGCCGCAGACTGTCAGAAAGTTCTCGACGCGGAGAAAAAATTTGGCCGCAAAATCACGGTCGCGTTTAATTACCGCTATGCGCCGAAGCATCAGAAGATCAAGGAAATTTTGCAGGCGGGCGAGATCGGCGATATAACTTCTGTCGATTTTGCGTGGTATTTGAATACATCGCACGGCGCGGATTATTTTCGGCGGTGGCATCGCTTGAAAGCGGGCGGCGGAAGCCTTTGGGTTCACAAGGCGACGCATCATTTCGATTTGATAAACTGGTGGCTCGGGGCTGATCCGACGGAAGTTTCGGCTTACGGGAAACTCAATATTTACGGCAAAAATGGCGCGTTTCGTGATACGAATTGCCGTCCGTGTCCGCATAAATCGAAATGTCCGTTTTATTTTGATATGACGAAAGATGCGCGCCTGATGAAGCTTTACGCCGAAGCCGAATCCATTGACGGCTACACGCGCGACGGCTGTGTTTTCAAGGAAGATATTGATATTTACGATACGATGTCGGCGACGATGAAATATTCAAACGGCGCGAGTATGAGCTATTCGCTCAACGCTTCGATGCCGATTGAAGGCTACCGTGTCGCGTTCAACGGCACGCGTGGACGGCTCGAAGTGCGCGATTATGAAAAACAGCCGTGGTCGGAAGAATTGCAGTCGGAGATCTTTTTGATGAAGAATTTTTCGGGCAAACGCGAACGCATCGAAATGCCGAATGTCAAAGGCGGACATTCGGGTGGCGACGACCGTCTGCGCGACGTGATTTTCAAAAAAATACAAGTTCCCGACATCTTGAAATTGCCCGATTCACGCGCCGGCGCGATGTCCTGTTTGACCGGAATTGCCGCCCGCACGAGCATTGAACAAAGCCGTCCGGTGAAGATTAATGAGTTGATTCGTTTGTAGAAAAATATTTGCCCACGCGCACACACGCGCATATAACGAAAAAATCTAAAAATTTTATTTAGTGTTTTTCGTGTTTTTCGTGGGCAAAAAAATCAAATGAAATTTATCGCTATCACATTTTCAATTTTGCTTTTCAGTATTTTTGCCACCGCGCAAAAATCGCCGATTACCGTTTATCTCGCGGGCGATTCGACGATGGCTCAAAAAGCTGAGGACAGACGACCCGAAACCGGTTGGGGCGAAATGCTCCAAAAGTATTTCGACATCAAAAATGTCAAAATTGACAACCGCGCCCAGAACGGCAGAAGCACGAAAAGTTTTATTGACGAAGGTCGCTGGCAGGAAATAGTTGATAATCTGAAAAAAGGCGATTACGTTTTTATCGAATTCGGACATAATGACGAAAAGGCTGATAAACCAAGCGTTTACACCGCCGCGAATACCGATTATCGAAATAATTTGATTCGGTTTGTCCGCGAAGTTCGCGCTCGTCAAGCGTTTCCCGTTTTGCTGACACCGGTGATGCGCCGCAAGTTTGACGCGAACGGCAATTTTGTTGATACGCACGGCGAATATCCCGATGCTGTGCGGAAAGTTGCCGCCGAGCTTAAAGTTCCGCTAATTGATATGCACCGCAAAAGTGAGGCAATTCTCAAAGATTACGGCGATGAACAATCGCGGAAATTGTTTTTGCAGCTACAGACAGGCGAAAATCCGAATTATCCGAAAGGCGTCGAAGACAACACGCATTTTAATCCGCACGGCGCAGATGTGATGGCGGCTCTCGCCGTCGAAGGCGTTAAAGAAAACAAACTCGTCTTGCGAAAGTTTTTAAATAAGGAGCAATTTTTTCAAGATAATCCGAGTTTTCGGGCGCGTTTGATGCCCGCACCGCTCGACGGCGGTTTTCGGATGGACGACTATTGGGTTTGGTGCGGTTCGACCATTAAAGGCGACGATGGCAAATATCATATGTTCGCCTCGCGTTGGCCGAAAGGTTTCGCGTTCAGCCCGCATTGGTTGACGAATTCCGAGATCGTCCATGCCGTTTCCGATACGCCGCAAGGTCCGTATAAATTCAGCGATGTCGCGCTCGCGCCGCGCGGCGCAGAGTTTTGGGACGGCAAGATGACGCATAATCCGGCGATTCGTAAATCCGGCGATACTTATTTGCTTTATTACACCGGCACGACCTACAAAGGCGAGATGCCGACGCCCGCGAATCCGACGACCGAAACATCCGATCTCAAACTCGACGCGCACCGCCACGAGCGAATCGGTCTGGCGACTTCAAAATCGCCTTACGGACCGTGGAAAAGATTGGATAAACCGATTCTCGACACGGTTCCGAATTCGTGGGAACAATATCTGGTCAGCAATGCCGCGCCGCTTGTTTTGAAAGACGGACGCGTGATGCTTTATTACAAAGGCGTTGAAAAATTGCGCGTTAATGCAATCGGTTTGGCGATTGCGACCTGTCCGACGTGCGAATATAAACGCGTCGCGAATAATCCTTTGAATATGGGAATCGGTGCGGAAGACCCGTTTATCTGGCAGGAAGACGGCGAATTTCGTGCTCTAATGCTCGACCATGACAAGAAATATTCAAACAAAGAGATTTTTTATGCGACATCGAACGACGGTTTGAAATGGCATATTTCGTATAATCCGCTGGCGATCTCGAAAAATATTTTGTGGGCAGACGGCAAAACGCGCAAGATGAGCAGCACCGAACGCCCGCACGTTTTGCTCGAAAACGGCAAACCGACGTATGTTTTCTTTGCGACGGGCGCGAGCTTTAACGGCGAAAAATTCACTTGGAATATGGTGATTCCATTAAAGAAATAGTTATTATGAAATCAATTAAAACCTTTGCTCTTATTTTAATTACCGGCTTTACAGTTTTTGCCCAAGTTCCGAAAACCGCGCCGCTGTCCGAGCGTCTGGCGGATACTCTGATGAACCGCATTTGGGTTGACGACGGCACGCCGCCGGGAATCCCGCGCTCCTGGACGTATGAACAAGGGGTTCAATTAAAAGCCGTCGAGCAAATTTGGTATGCTTCGGGTGACCCGAAATATTTCAGTTTTATCAAATCGGGAATGGATTTCTGGTTCGACAAGGACGGAAATTTAAAGTATGACGCGAATGAATACAACATTGATCACGTTACGCCGGGCAGAGCTTTAATCACGCTTTACCGCGTCACGAACGACGAAAAATATCGAAAAGCGATTGAACAAATTCGGACACAGATCAAAACTCACCCGCGCACGAAAGAAGGCGGATTTTGGCATAAAAAAATCTATCCGTTTCAGATGTGGCTTGACGGGCTTTATATGGGCGAACCGTTTTACGCGGAATATTCGCTTGTCTTTAATGAAGATAATTGGAACGACATTGCCAACCAATTTGTCTGGATGGAAAAACACGCCCGCGATCCGAAAACCGGTTTGCTTTATCACGGTTGGGATGAATCGAAAGAACAAAAATGGGCAAATAAGGAAACGGGTTTGAGCCCGCACGTTTGGGGACGCGCAATGGGTTGGTATGCGATGGCTTTGGCGGATGTTTTGGATACTTTTCCAAAAACAAGCGCACGCCGCGCCGAACTCGTCGCGATTCTAAACCGCACCGCCGAAGCGATCGCGAAATATCAGGACAAAGACGGACTTTGGTGGGACATTATTGATCTGCCGGACAAGCCGAAAAATTATCACGAATCTTCCTGTGCGGCGATGTTTGTTTATTCATTGGCAAAAGGTGTCCGGCAAGGAAATTTGCCCGACAAATATTTGCAGACCGCAAACAAGGGCTGGGCTGGCATCACACGAGAATTCATCAAAGAAAAAACGGACGGAACGCTCGATTGGGAAGGCACGGTTTCGGTCTCGGGACTTGGCGGAAATCCTTATCGCGACGGCAGTTTCGATTATTATATGTCAGAAAAACTCCGCACAAACGATGCCAAAGGTTTAGGTCCGGCAGTGATGGCGGCGGTCGAGATGGAATCGCTCGAAAAAGGTCAAATGGGTAAAGGGAAAACCGTTTTGCTCGACGATTATTTCAATCACGAAGTCCGCAAGGACGGTTCCGTTTGGCATTACAAATGGAACGAAATGGGACATCCGGGTTATTATACCTGGGGCAAACAGTTTGAATCTTACGGTGCGACGCTCAACACGCTTTCGAGTGCGCCGACCGCCGCAAACTTAAAAAATGCGAGCGTTTATATCATCGTTGATCCCGACACGGAAAAAGAAACCGAAAAGCCGAATTTTATCTCCGCCGGCGAAGCGAAAAATATCGCCGATTGGGTAAAAAAAGGCGGCGTGCTGGTTTTGATGGGCAATGATTTTGGCAATTGCGAGTTTGAAAATTGGAATGTTCTTGCAAAGCAGTTCGGCATCGAATTTAACAAAGACAGTAAAAATAAAGTCGTCAACGACCAATACGAACAAGGCAGAATTAACGTACCGGACGGGAATTTGATCTTCAAAAATGCGCGTGAACTTTATTTAAAGGAAATCTCGACGCTTAAACTTTCTGGTAAAGCAAACTCAGTTCTCGACTGGAACGGTGATAAGATTATGGCGGTCGTCAAACACGGCAAAGGAACGGTTTTCGCGCTCGGCGATCCGTGGCTTTACAATGAATATGTTGACGGACGCAAAATGAACGGTCTGTTTCAAAACTTCCGGGCGGCGCAAGAATTAAGCGCGTGGCTTTTGAATCAAGCAAAGAAAAAATAGGGAAAAAGGAAATATTTCAAATTTAATGATAAAACTTTCGAGAAGATGGATTTACCTTCGGAATAACTGAAAACTGATAGCGAATAGCTGATAATTTGTTTTTAGCTATCAGTTTTCAGCTATTCGCTATCAGCTATTCCGAAGGAAATTTTTTTACAATAGATTTTGACTCGACTTTAGATAAAGTAGCGGACTTTTACAAAAAGATAAAGTAGCTGACTTTTACAAATCAGCTACTACTAAGGCATTCTTGAATGTATGCCAAAAAAAGCCTTAGTGAGGCACATTTTACACCAATCAGAGATTTTC
>JANPDZ010000921.1:0-4472 GCA_031431735.1 Acidobacteriota bacterium
GTAACATCTCTGCAGGGCATGTCAATTCCATTAAGCGAACACATTGCTTTATATTCGTCTCCGATGCTTCCCATATCAGGATTTGATTGCGGCAAATCTTTCGGTGGCTCTGGAGTAGTCGTAAGAATTCGTTTCTTATCACAGCTAAATTTCAGGTTCTCTTTTGCTGACGGAATAATAATAATTCCATCAACTTTTTCTTATTTTCCATCTCACTTATCTCTGCCTCCGAAATCAAGTTCCTGCCCTTCGCCCCAACATAATTTAGCATTTTTGCGTGTTCTAATTTCCGTGCTTAAAGTTCCATTAACATAAAGCCTCAAATAACCGGCTTCGGTTTCAGGCATTCCAATTCCAAAGACTATTCGGTCACTTTTTATACTTCCCGCAAAATCAAGGTATCCTATCGATTGTTGGATTCGCCGAGAATTATAGGATGATTTTTCACCTTTCATAGCGCCTCCAATGATTACCAAATAACTATCGGGCTTTGCATTTTTTTGAAAGTCATTGGCAACTGACCTTAATCGGTCAAGCATTGTTTCGCAGGTATCAAAAACAACTTTATCTGATTTATTACTTTGTGCTTGTAAGTTAAAAACACAAAAATTAGCGATCAAAACGACCAACCAAAATAATTGAAAAGTCATTTTTTTAACCTTTTTTTTATTACCAGAAAAAAGCATATAACCTCCGCTAATAGATTCTTAATTTTGAATCTCTATATTATACGATTTCACAATAAAAGCGGGAATAAATTTATCTCAAACGATAATTACCCGAACAAAATTCGACCCTTGGATCAACTCTTTTGCCGTTTCTAAAGAAACTTATGTGAGTATGAATATAAATTCCGGAATTACTATTTCCGCCAGGACCGCCGATATAGCCAACTTGATAAGATCCCTGTCTATTTCTTTCTCCCGTTTTGTAATTTTTGTCAAAATCTCCAATATGATTGGCTACGATAACTAAGCCATTGCTAAGTTGAAATACATTACTAGTACTTTTGCTTCCTCCAGTTTCAGTCCTCACACCGCTAATATATGTAGCGTTTCCATTTCTAGATTGATTTTCACCTATATACTTTTTAAGTGGAGTAGGTGCAGAACCGTCCGGATTGGCTGGAATATAAAAAGATACATTTTTCTTTGTCCCATCACTTCCCCCATAAATATGAGTTGCCAACTCGGTAAGTTCCCCGGAAAAAGGGCTTACTATTTCTCCATTTACAGATCCTTCACCATAAAGTTTTCCGCTACTGTTATATACGGTTGGAGGATTATAAAGCCCTGCCATTACTGAATTTGGGCTACCAAATAATTCATTCATCAAAAAGCGACAATCATTGTCATCCAACAAGTGTGGTAAAACAGTTGTGCCCAGTTTAACTCCGGTGGGCGGAATCGGTTCCCTTTCCTGTATTTCCCTAATTCGCTTTAGAAGTGATTTCAAATCGTCTTTCTGAATTGCTTCATTGAGAGCATTTTTATTTCCTTCTCTTATCGCGTTTTCAACGATTAGACATATTTCATCGGCTGGATTACACCTACTGATTGGTCCAAACTCTGCCTGAGCGTTAAAAATATAATCGCCGTGACTGTCTTGAATTGAACAAGAAGCGTATTCACATTCGCCACTTCGCATGGCGCGAGTAACATCTCTGCAGGGCATGTCAATTCCATTAAGCGAACACATTGCTTTATATTCGTCTCCGATGCTTCCCATATCAGGATTTGATTGCGGCAAATCTTTCGGTGGCTCTGGAGTAGTCGGAGGTTCAAATGATACTTCCGAACCAAACGGAGTTAATTCCATGCGTCTGACCTGTTGCCCAAGCGGATGGTCGTAAACCGATATGACCGATGAATTGCTTGGAGCAATATTTTCCCATTGCAAATATGGTCCGACTGCGATTTTTGTCCCGTTTGCATCATAGATATTCAATTTTTTCAGACTAATACTCCATTGACCATCAATCGCGTAATTTTCATACTCAAGCAGTGGTTTTCCTAAAACGCTTGACCATACTTCGTATTTTTTCGTTTTAGCCTGAGACGAATTATTAGCCCCGTAGTCTTTAAATCTTTGGATAACATTTTTTCCGTCCCCGTCATATTTGAAGTATGTTTCCTCGCTTTCGGACTGATTTGCCAACGTGAATTTCTGAGTAACCTGATTACCTGAAGTATCAATATCATAATTTGTAACATCAATTACAAATTCATTGTTACCAATATTTCTCCAATCTCTCTTGATGACAACATTCCCTTGAGCATTATATTCCCATTCGAGTGGATTTGTGTTTATATCCAAACCTCTGTCTTGTCTTCGATTATTCAGGTAGCTTCCTGAATCTCCGTAATAACTGCCCCAACTCCATATCTGCGTAAACACTAAATTTCCAAACGCATCGAAGCCAGTGTTTTCCTTTAATGGCAGTTCAGTCCATGGCGCACTCTGTCCGCGTGCTTCGTGATTCGAGGTGACGGCTTTTGTCCGTCCGCTTTGGTCATATTGATATGCCCGGTCGTGTCTTTGGTCGCTATCGGAAACATATTTCACCAAGCCGTCATTATTGTATTGATAATTTTTTGTTGTAACTCCAGTCAATTCAAACATCAAAGGTTTCAATCTGTTATCGTAGGTGTAATTGACGGATTTACCGTTTGCGTTAGTGATGTGTTTTATACCACCCCAAGCCCGATATTGATAATCTGAGGTAATGGCTGATTGTCCGTAGTTGCCCGTAAAGCCATATCCATTAACCACGTTCAGGTTGCCGTTTTTCAAATATGAATAAGCAACTTGTTCGCCATTGGGATAAATGATCTTTTTCAATCTTGATAAATCATATTCGTAATTGATCGTAACTTGGCTTGGCATTCCGGTATCACTTGGGAGGAGAGCAAATTGCTTGGTTTCCGAAGTGATCCGCGAAAGCGAATCATACTGATAACTTGTAGTTCCCGTTTCATCGGTCATTTGGGTTCGATTCCCAAGATTATCAAAGGTAAAACTGATTGTTGGTGTTACCGGAATATTTGAACCACTTGAAACTGAATAGCTGACTTGAGTCAATAATCCTAAATTATTATAACTTCGGGTTTCGGTTGCTCCACGGGCATCAGTAACAGATAAGATATTGTCATCGGCAGTGTAGTTATAAGTAGTGGCGGCGTTGGTATCTTGTTCCGGGCGATGCTGAGTTTTCAATCTGCCGTGACCGTCATATGTCATTATTCCTTCTTGAAAAGTATTATTTCCATTAGACGAGCCTTGGTATTGTTTGATATTTACAGCCTGATCCCGACCATTGAAGGTTGTAACAGTTGAAGTATAGACAGACTCGTCCCAATTTAAGACTTCCGTTTTGTAAGTTCTGCCAAGAATGTCGGAATAGGCTTTTAGTGTTCTTCTGCCGTCGGTTAACTGTTCGCCCTTAGCCGTAACGATTTCGCCGCCCGCGCATCCACAGCCTTCGTAGCTTGCCAATGTGTCCGTGCCGTCGGTGTTGATCGTGCGTGTTACTCTGCCTCTCCAATCGTATTCTTGCTGTGTCCAGAGCCAACCGCGGGTCGCGTCATCTCCGGCGGGTTCGTAAGCGGAATTGATTTCGGTCGGCACGGTGCTTCGTTTGACTTGTCCCAAGATGTCGTATTCAGCGAGGCTTCCTGTCCAGCCGCCGGTTGAGTTTGGGTGTTCGGTGCGCGATTTTCTGACTCTTCCCGCGCCGTCTGACCACGATTCGCTCATTACTTCGTCCGCTGAATCTGCGCCGTTGTTGTTGGTGTCAATGACGGTTGTATAGACTTTGCTTTGGATTTGGTTGGTCGGGTATTCATAGCGGGTGTATGCGCCCGTGTTGAGAATGGTTTCTTTGTCCAGTCTGCCGATTGAATCGTAAAGTCTGGTTGTTTCTTTGCCCGTCGTGTTTCCTGCCGGAGTAGGTGATTTTGCCCAGACATTTGCGCCGATGTCGAAGCGGTATTTGACCACTGAATAATTATTCGCCGGATCGGTTAGTTTGGTTGGATAGGCAAAGGTGTTGCGGTTTTGGTCGTCGTTGAAGACATCGGTATATTCGATTTTGACGGTTCTGCCAAGCGGATCAGTTTGTGCGACGGGCGCACCTGCCGTGTTGTATTTGACCGATGACGAAACAGCTTCGCCCGATGTGGTCGGATACGTGACATTCCAACGCTTTGTCGAGGTCAGATTGCCTCTGCCGGTCGTTAAACTTGATGAAAAGTTTGTGTTATCGTGCTGAATCGCCGTCGAAATGTTCTGGGCAAGATTCGTGTCGCTGAAATCGCCTTCGTCGTATTCGTAAGTGACTTTCGACATCAGGTTGAGTCCCGAAGTTTCCAAACCGTAGAGTTCGGTCTTTGACGGCAAACCGATAATTCTTCTCGAAAGATATGCTGTATCGAGATTGTAATCGGTCGTCACTTTCTTTTGCAAGATATTGC
>JANPDZ010000922.1:0-2945 GCA_031431735.1 Acidobacteriota bacterium
ATATATATATATGTCGGAAATGTTTTAACTTCTTCCCAAATCCTTCGTAAATCGTTCTTTTGCCGTTTTGCCAAAAGATATTCTTCGTCATTGTGACTGAGATATTCACTCATTTCTTCGGGCAGCTCGGTTTCTTCAAACTGCGCCGCTTCAGTAATCTCCAAAATCGCCTTGATAAGCGCATTTTTCGTCAACGCGCCGTCCGCAATTTCCAAAATAAGCGGCACGAGTTCCTGTATTTTCAAAAATAAATGATGCGGATTTTGCCGGCGGACGCGTGAAATAATTTCTTCAAATTCGATTTGGCATCGCTCCTTCGATTTGCTTTTCAAGCCGACGAGTTTGTGATCCTCATCGTCCGTAAATAAATGCCAGACGCAATCGGCTTCATCCTTTAAACGCGAAAGACGATTTTCCGTCCGCCGCCATTCGGGCTTTTGGCGCAGGATAAAATCCTTGCGGCAGTTGAAGGCAACAGTTGAAATATACGCCGAAAATTTTTTGATCGGCGCGGTCAGCAAAATTTCTGCCCAAACGCTTTCGCGCAAAACCCGCAATTTCCCCACAACGCGAGTCTGCGCGTCCGATTGCATCTCGTCCGTTTCACATGAGGAAAGTGTGAGGTATGAGGTTAAAACCCGGCGAATCTGCGGAATGACAATTTCTTCAAAAAGCCGATTGAGGCAATCTTCCGCTTCAATTTCCGACTCCGCCGACAAAAAAGGCATCAGCAAAGCATCATTTTCAGCTAAAAAAATTTCATCCGGCATAATCGTTTGTTTAGAGTTACGCATTTATGCGTGAAAGTTCAGAGTTACGCATTTATGCGTGATATACGTTGCCATAAAGACAAGTTACTAATTCCGATTCAAGTTGACGAATGTCCATGTTTTCTCACGCATAAATGCGTAACTCTGAGCATTTTGACGGCGAGTTTTTCAAAGCAAATTTACCACAAAAAACTCGCCCTTATTCTTGCCCTCTAATTGAAAAAAGGCAAAATCTTATAATTGAAGGCAAGTAATTTATTCGCCACAAAATTTAAATCCGAAATATCATTATTCACGGTCACGATCTGCGGAGTAAAACTATAACCTTTGTGTCTGATATCAATTACATAATTTTCACCTGCCACAACAGCATCGAAACGATAATAACCGAAAGAATTTGTCCTCGCGCTTCTAGTTATGCCGTTTGAGTTTGTGAGCGTCACAATTGCTTGTGCTATACCACGCCCGTCGGCGGTGAAAACCTGTCCGCCGACAGTAACAGAAGCTGAAACGGTTGTTGTCGCGTCAGGAGTTGTGGGCGCGGCTTCGACGTTGCCCGCATTGTCACGGGCAATTGAATAGAAGCGATAAGTCGTTCCCCTTTGTCCTGTAAACTGTGCGCTTGTTTCGGTTGTCCCACTCAAAAACGGTTGATATGGTGCGCTGTTCTCAGAAACCCAAATGTCATAGCTTTGCACACCCGAACCGCCCTTTGCGTCTGAACCTGTCCAACTAAGCGCAATATCCGTTTGCGATTGCGAAGGCGGCAATATATTGACCGCACTTGTCGGCAAATCTGCATCAAGCGTATTGCTGACGGTGTTGGTTGTTATTGGTTCTTCGGTGTCGAAGATGATGGTCGCGTTGTTGTTGATGACCGCGCCTGTCGTCGCCGTTGACTTAGGTTGTACGGTATAAGAAACAAAGCCTTGACCATCGTTTGCCGCATTGTTCGGCGGAAGCAATCCAAGATTCGCACTGTTCGGCGGTTCGCCCGTCGTCGGGTCAATCGCTTGCAGAGTCCACGTTACGCGCCCCGTAGCAATATCAACGCCCGCGCTGATGTCGGCTAAAAGATTATTAAACTCCGCGCCAAGCTGAATCCGCTGATTAAAAAAGGCACGGTTGTCGGGGATTTGAACGCGATATTGCCCGAAACCAATCTCCTTCAAACGGAACGTGCGCCAATCAAGATTCGTGTCTAGTTGGTCTGTAACGCGAATTCGCTGCGCCGTTGCGGTTGCTGTTGCGACATTTTCAAAGTTCACCACATACGGCAAGGGCATTTGTTGCCCAACAAACTTCTCTGTTCCGTAACCGCTTGATCCTTCTTTGTCATTCGGGTCTGAAGGACGAACAGGACAATATCTGCGCCTTACAAAAGGGGGGCAACTTGAGAATGAAATGCCACATGGAATGGGGTCGTCGTTCTCACAACTACAAAGACGTGCTTTGTAATCACTGAAGCAATATGCCAATTCCCAAACATATGCAACCTCAGAAGTCGCAATAGCCAACAACAAAATATCTGGAGCAGCCGCAATTATTACTGGATTCCCTGAAAGTAAAGCCACAAAATACGCAGCAAACGCCAGTCTAAGATTACTCAAAAAAGCATTGTAAGCTGCAACTTTACAATCGTTGTATTCATCCGCAGCTATTTGTTCGCAATTGCTATTTTGCCCTAGTTCATTTAATGTTTCTTCTCCTTTCCTAAAAAGAAGTTTCCTTGCTTTTTTCTCCGCTAACTGGCTAATTGTGCTTTCGTCGTCAATTAATCCTGTGTTGATATACTGTGCCTTGAAGAGATTCCACCAAGCCATTGAGTCGTTTATGGCACTAGCAAATTGAGGCGGTAGCTGTGTTGGAGAATTAAGGAATTGTTGCCGTGCGGCTTCGACAACAGCTTGGTTGTCAGAAACAAACTCTTCCTTCGATTGAACAATTGGTAAAACCCCAACATCGAATGCGTTTTGGTAATTTCTGATAACAAAAGAAACAGGTCTTTTCTCATTCGGAGAAATGTCACGAAATATGAGATTGCGTGATGTGGTATTTGTCGGAATGTATGTTGACCTTGGCAAAGAATCTGGTGTTCTAACCATTGTAACTTCTAAAGAGGTATCCGTGTTCACAACAAAAGTTAGGTATTGAATATCAACATTTCCAGTATTG
>JANPDZ010000923.1:0-2494 GCA_031431735.1 Acidobacteriota bacterium
TAGCAATCATTCTGTAAAATAAAGTATTAGTAAAACTCTGCGCCCTCTGCGTTGATATTTAAAACTGATTTTCCAGAGTATTGAGTTTTTACCGGATCTCAAGTTTTCAAACAGTTTCTATTGCGTGAATTTTGACATCCGGTCAATAAGAGTCCATTGTTAGATGGTAAAGAGCTTTGCTAACTCTATTCTCAGATTCTTCGGAATTCGCCGAACCACCTGAAATTTACAGCTCAATTTTCAAGGTAAGACAATCATGAACAACTTGACTATCACGGAACGCCGCAACCGTTCGGTTACCGTGTTGGATTTGTCGGGCAATATACGGCTCGGCGAAGGCAATATCGAATTGCACAATATTTTACGCTTTTTGGTCGAAAAAGGTGAGCGGAAAGTTTTGCTCAATCTGGCGGAAGTGAAATACATAGATTCGAGCGGTCTTGGCGAATTAGTCGCCGGTTACACGACCCTGCAAAAAAACGGCGGCGAATTGAAGCTGCTTAATTTGACCGAACGCGTTAATGAATTGATGGTGATCACCAAACTTCTGACAGTGTTTGATGTGTTTGAGAACGAATCGGAAGCCGTCAGCAGTTTTTCAACTTCTTCGGACGAAATTGCCGCGGATGAATCCGTCATTACGGGAAAACTGGATGATTCAATGGTCGCTTAACCGATTTATTGAGGAGAAGGCGCGTGTTATTCGTAAATTTGCTGGTCAATGAAAATCTGCTGAAAGCCGAATATGCTTTTAATCAGGCAGACAGCGGTAATATCGTTGAACTTTGCCGAAAATATCTGTCATTGTTGTCCGAATACCGCGACGAACTTTTTAAGCTTCGCGGCACGCCGGAAATCAATCAGGCAGCCTTGACACCGCTTGCGCGGGAATTGACCGAACAGGTCAGAAAGGCGATTCGCGCGGCGGTCGAAATTACGACACGCGAACGAAATAATGCCGAATCACTGATCAAATCGTTCACGGCGATCAGCGGTTACGAAGCCATCGAAACATTTAATCAACTCAAATACAAAGGCTTTGACACGTGGGAACTGCGGTCAGGCGGAGCGCGTCTCGCGGGTAGCGTCGGCGACCAGCCGATAACAGTTCAAGAATCGGTTGAAACGGCCGGACGGCTGCGCCGCGAAGAATACGTCGCGCACAAAACAACCTTCTTTAAATAATCAAAATGGAATTAACGACAAGTCAGCAAACAACAACTTCTTCTCCGGCAAAATGCGCGTGGTGCGGTGGAACGGGCGATTGGAATGTAGCACCGGGAAATTGTGCCTCGTGTATTGTCTGCGGCGGAAAAGGACACGTTGCGGTTTATCAACCCGCGCTCAGTTGTCAGCAATGTCACGGAACGGGCCGATGCAATACAGTCAGTCCGTGTCTGACCTGTGCCGGAACAGGCTGGGAAAGTTACTTCAAAAAAAAGGCACTTTGAAATCTACGATGTAAAACTGACGAGCGTCATTGACTCTTTTGAACTCATTGATTCTAAAAACGGCGGAAAGCTCTGACACTTCAGAGCTTTCCGCTTTTTTTACATTAGAAACTGTTTGAAGACTAATTTTTCTGCCCACGCGCACACACGAAAAACACTAAATTTAAAGACGAAATTCAAAAATGTTTTACTTTTCGTTTAATTCGTGTGTGCGCGTGGGCAAATCTTTCTTATTTTCGATAATCTCTATTAAGTGTTGATTTTATTTGGTTGATTTAACTTTCACCGGTTCGCTGTTGGTTTCAGATTTGATGACATCGCGGCTGACGCGTTTGAGCGGTTTATATTCGGGTGTCGGTGATTCGCTCGATTTGTTGCGCGGAGTTTGTGCTGTCGGCGCACCTGCACTGCAAGCCGCGCCGAACACCGCGAAAACCAGCAAAGATAGACCGATAAACATTTTGATGCGTTGTGTTTTCATAAAAATTTCTTCCGAAAAGTTCTTTTACCTTTTACGAGACGAAGAAATATAAAAATTTGGCGTAAGAATTTGATTGTTTTTGAAATTGAGCTTTGAAAATGGAAAAAGACGACCTGTCCGGGCAAAATCAATAAAATTTCGCGTTGCGGTGAAAAGATGATATAAATCTCCGTAATGTTTGAAGCAAATCGCAAAGATTTTGAGAATTATGAAAATTAAAAATGAAGAGATAACTTGTGATGTTTGCGGTAAAACCGGCGCAAGAATTCTTCATGTTTCAAAAAGCTACGGCAAAGGCGCAGAACTTCTTGTCATCGAAAATGTTCCGATAATTTCCTGTCCGCATTGCGGCAAAAGCTATCTGACCGCTCAAACCTTACACGAAATTGAAAACATCAAACGCTGAGCCGCACAAATTTCGCCACCGAAAGACTTGTGCCTGTGTTTGTGTTTGTTTGAGGTTTTTATACAAGTTCCATTAAGTAGAGCGTGTCGCGTAAATCTAAGTGAACTAAATTCAATCATTTACCAGTACACCCAAATTAATTCTATGGTTTTTGGT
>JANPDZ010000924.1:0-2954 GCA_031431735.1 Acidobacteriota bacterium
ACGCTAAAAGACGCTAAAAAAAGCGAAAATGATTCAATCTAATTTTCTATTTCGTGTCTTTCGCGTCATTTCGCGGGCAACTTTCTTAAAAAGTTCCAACAAATTCCAACTAAGCAATAACTATGCCGCTCAGTAATGAATTTTTACAGATGAATAATTGAGCAAAATCCACTGGTAACAAATCTCAGCAAAAATTATTTGTAAATATTTTTCACTTTTTTCAAAAAAATTACGCAAAAATTTCTCGTTCAGATGTCTAACATTTAGCGAAATCCAAAGGAGGCATTTCGCAGGTCTTCCAAGACCGAAAAAAAACGTATATGAACACTAACATTTATAGAATGTCGGACGCGGAATTTTCCGTATGGCTTAACAATTTTGAGGGTGTGATTGACGAGAATCTCGCCGCGCTGAATTTAACGGCGGCGAATTTGACGGAACTGCAAACTCTTAAGATTGAAATGGACGGCGCACTTGCCGAAAAGCAAACCGCTGATGAAATGCGAAAAGCAAAAAATGTCTATCTTCGCGAAAAACGTCAGGCGGCGCTTAAAAAAGTGGCTTATTACAACAAGGTTCTCAAGGCAAACGAAGCGATTTCGAAAAGTCTGATCGAACAGCTCGGCTTAAATCCGGGCGACGGCAGCGCGTCAAATATTATGCCGATGCAACCGACCGAACTGGTCGCCGAAGGCTTTTCAAACGGCAACAACCAATTGAAATGGAAAAAGAACGGCAACAAACCCGCCGCGCACTACGTGATCGAAGCACGCGCTGAGACGGAACCGCATTTTTCCTACGTCGGCGGCACGACAAAGACGAAATTCGTCCATAAAAACCAAAAACCCGGAACAAGAATGTTCTATCGCGTCAAAGCCCAGCGCAACGATGAAGAAAGCACATTCAGCAACGAGGCGGTCATCTATTAAGGGATGAGGGATGAGGGATGAATTTTTCATCCCTCAAATGTCGGAACACAGCCAATAAGATCAGAAAAAAAATAACCCCGTGCGAAAGCGCGGGCTTTTTGATTTTAAAGAGATTTAGAATCGTTCCGCAGTTACGCCTAATGTTCTTTGAAAAATAAATCCGCCAATAAATAAAGATTGTTTTCGCTGGGAGCGCAGGCATCCTCGGCCTGCTACGTCGCGCTTCGCGGCGTATAAGCGTTCGCATAGAATAAAGTTGAATTTGCGTCGAGGCTTTTGAACGCTTTCATTGCTGGGAGCGCAGGCATCCTTGCGTGCTACGTCGCGCTTCGCGGCGTAAAAGCGTTCGCACAAAATGAAGTTGAATTCCCGACAAATCTTTTGAACGCTTTCGCGTCCAGCACGCCGGGGATGCCTGCGCTCCCGGCAATGACAATTCTTATTTTTATTGCGATATTTATTTTTCAAAGCACATTAGGCGTAACTGCGGAACCCAACATATTCCTAATCGCCCGTCTGCCAAAACAAACATTCGGATTGAGCGTGATTCTTTTTTAACAAACGGGTAAGTGAGAGTTTTTCTTTTTCTTTTATTATGATTTGTTATTATAAGATTAAATTATGTCAAGACACATTTTAGTAAGCTACTCAGATTTAACAGGCTATAAACCTAATAAGAATGATTTAACTGAAATTATAAAATTGCTCAAGAGAGATTCTGCTTTTCACTTTTTGACAATGACTAATAATTTTATCTCTTTATTTCCAATCAATTTTGATAAGGGAAAGAACTTTGTTGAAATACAAAGAATTTTATCAGCAAATCTTTTAGATGAAACATTATGGAATTTAACAAATGAAAAACTTCAAGGTTTTACTCCATTAGAAAGACCCATATTTAATCGTTGGCAAATGCTTTATTTAATGAAAATGGTATTGCTTGAAAGTCCTATTAATGGAGAAATAACTTTAAGCGACACAGAAAATAAAGATGCCAGATTTTTGCTCGGCAAGGCATGTTTGATGATAAATGATTTTGTTACTTCTAGTGAACAGGATGAACTTATAAAATCAGATAATCCTCAAAGTAGCACCGAGCGAGAAAGAGTTTTGGGTGAATTTCTTGCGCAGATGTTGCCAATGGGCGAATTAATGAATCCTCCAAATATTAGTGATGCATTATTTAGAATATCTAAATATCTTGAGATATTTCAAAATTCTTTCCCAAATTTTATTGATAATAAAAGCTTATCTGAATACTTCAAATCTCTAACTGGAATTAATTTGGAAACATTTTTAGAAATGGTTTTGGCAGTTCATACTTGGTTCTTAACTCAAAAACTTGATGATTTTATTCTAAATCCAGGTAACTTTAATCTTAATAGAAATACTTGGTTCTCAAATATGGTTTACTCCGAAAATGAAATAACTTCTTTTTTTAATTTAGTATCAAGTAATATTTCAGACATTATTCCTGAGTTAGAGAATTCACAAAATAGCAAGTTAAAACCTCAATATGATTTTAGAACCTTTCGTAAATTCCCTTTAGTTTTTTTAAACGAACAATCATTTACAATGATTGATTATGGTTTTTTATCTGAGAAAGCTTTTCTAGGACTTTATCATACAATTCTTAATACATTACCCAATGATGATAAGATACGAAGATCATTTTTTCAGCTATGGGGAAAAGTATTTGAAGTTTATATAAATAATATCTTTACAGAGATTTACCCTAAAACGTCTAATCGTTTTTTTCCAAACACCTTTTTTAACTCCAAACAAGAAATGGAAGCATTTGATGGAATAATTGAGTACCCAAATGCATTAGTAGTTATGGAATATAAAGGTGGAATTCTTAATTCAGATGCTAAATACGGTGGAAGCAAAGATTTATTATTAAACGATTTGAACAAGAAATTTGGGTTAAAAAATAATGATTCGGGAACAAAACAGTTGGCAAGAAAAATTGAGTTACTTTATCATTCTGACCATCAAAAACGATTAGAAATTCGGGAACTAATA
>JANPDZ010000925.1:0-1959 GCA_031431735.1 Acidobacteriota bacterium
GAAAAAGGAATCAAAGACGACATCTCTGCAAGCTGCCTATCATAACGGACGAGCTCGCCCTGATACTGGTCGAGATAATATGCCAAAATAAGATAATCAAACAGCTCGTCACTGTTGAGTGAGTCTAAAGTCTCTATCTTCAAAAGCGCAGCCATTTTTGCCGAATCAATCGTTTCCAATTTACGGCGCGAATCTTCGAGATCGCTGATTGTTTTCGCAAAAGGAATCAATGACGACATCTCTGCAAGCTGCCGATCATAACGGTCGAGCTCGCGCTGTTCGTGGTCGAGATAATTTGCAAAAAGCAGATAATCAACCTGCTCGTCCGTGTTGAGTGCGTCGAAATTCTGTTTCTGCAAAAGCGCAAGCCAATCCGAGTTTAGCTCTTTGAAACGCGCCTGCCGATTGGGCGAAGTTTGTGCTGAATAAAAACGATTGAGGATGCCGTAATCTTCACCGTATTTCTCGATCACACCGCGCAGACGGCTCGGCGGTTCATTATAACTATTTAAATCATCGGTTGTTTGGGCAAATGTGTTGGCAAGCAGACTAAACAAAAAAAGAAGCGGAATCAGACGTTTCATAATTGTTGAATTATAAGTCAAATTAGCTTATAAACGAATTGAAACAAAATATTTTATGAATGATTGGTTAAACCTACTAACAGACCAACCGAAAGCAACCGTAATTGGTGCTTTTATTGGGGCTTTAATAACTTTAATTGTTGCCGTTTTTACTATTTTTGTAAAAGATTACCTAATTCCTTTAACTACTGAAAAAAGGCTACAAAAGTATAAAAGGTTAGAGTCTTTTAAAGGATATGCTAATCCGCTTATTCTATCTGCAATTTCTTTCTTATACAGAACTAAAGAGATTTTTGGTTCAGGAGATTTTCTTCTGAGCACAACCCCTAAAAATGTCTATAACCAATATAAATATCTCAGCACAATTTATCGTCTTTGCGTACTTCTTGGTTGGATTCGCGCAATCAAGATTGAACTTTCACATATCGAAGTAAAAAACACCAAAGAATTTCACAAGATTGAAGAATCCTTGTTCGATTTCGAGAGAAGTTTGGCTGATGGTGACCACATTGAATTACTTCGACTTGAGAATTTATGTAAAATTTGGCAAATAGATTATCCCAATATTCCTGATAAAACTAAAAAATATTTAGGCACACAGGTTGAGATATTGATTGACACTGCTACATTTAGCGAAAAAATAGAAACTCCTGACAAATTAAAAAACCCTTCAAAGTTGAAATTAGCTACGTTTGTGTCTGAACTTATTTGCAATACAATTAATAGCCAGAAAATTTCTCAAGATAGCTTGAAAAAGAACCTTGATGAGGCAATTAAAGAAATGTCGAGAATTGAATGTTGGATATATCGAGACTGGCAATCTGCAATCGGAGATTTAATGATTAAGCAAAATAATTTAGGTTTGACAAGAAAATACGATGTGCTAAGTTATCTCGAATTTGAAAATCTTTGTTTTGATGGCGATGCCAATAGTAAAAAATGGTTAAGAAGAGTTGAAGAATTATTTATTGACCTCAATGTTAAGGTTGACGACAGATTCGATGCAAGAAAACTGCAACTAAAAAACACTTACAATTCTGTTATTGGTTTAATAGAAACATTCTCTATTATCAGTAAATCAAATGTTGATTTAACTAAAAAGGCAATTGAGAATTTAAAGGATAAAATCTAATAAATATCATTAATAAATCTCAAACAAACATAGTCACCGGCACAGGTCTTTCGGTGGCGAAGTTGGCGCGGCGAAGTTTGATTTTTCATTAATTATTCACATCAAATCCCTTAAAAAATACTTCACAATATTATTTATTGACAATTTTTGCCAAGATGATAATATTTTTTAAGGTGTTTTATATGGCAACAACTACAACAATGAATGTTTCGCTTCCCGATACAATGAAATCTTTTGTCGAAG
>JANPDZ010000926.1:0-28107 GCA_031431735.1 Acidobacteriota bacterium
CAAAAGACCGCGAAATAATTTCAGCTAATTACGACCAGATTAAAAAAGGCACGCAGAAAGATATAATGCTTGAGCCATACGATATTGTCGAAGTTGATAAATCGAAGAAAAGTATCGGACTGATTATTTTTGAAATGGTGACGGGAACGGCAAAAACCGCTTTTGGTGGTTTAGGCGGTGCATTGCCGCAGAGAATTTTATATTAAATTTTTAATCCAATTTACAAAAATCCGCGAGTTAGATTTCAGCTCGCGGATTTTTATTTTTCCGCGTAGATCTTTTCGATCACGTCCTTGTATTTTTCGTCCACCACGCGCCTTTTGACTTTCAAAGTCGGGGTCAGTTCGCCGCTTTCGACCGTCATTTCTGCTTCGAGAAGCGCGATTTTTTTGACCCGTTCAAATTTCGCCAGATCTTTGGTCAGTTCCTCAACCTGTTTTTCGAGCAGTTTGAGGATAGTCAGATTCTCGCAGAATTCCTTCGGCGTTTTCAGATTTAATCCTTCGTGTTTGGCGAAACTTGCAAGCTGTTCAAAACTCGGGACAATCAGCGCGGCCGCGAATTTGCGGTCGTTTCCGACAAGCACGACCTGACTGACAAAACGCGAGCCTTTGATCATTTGCTCGATCGGTGAAGGCGCGATGTATTTGCCGCCCGAAGTTTTGAAAAGTTCTTTTTTGCGGTCGGTGATCTTCAGAAAGCCTTCATCGTCAAATTGTCCGATGTCGCCGGTTTTAAACCAACAGTCTTCGGTAAAAACGTCGCGTGTGGCTTCCGGTTTGTTGTAATAACCGAGCATTACATTCGGTCCTGTTGCCTCAATTTCGCCGTCAGATGCGATGCGAACCTCGATATTGCGAATCGGTTTGCCGACCGTTCCGAGCTTGACATCGATCGGATTGCTCGACGTAATGACCGGCGAAGTTTCCGTCAAACCGTAGCCTTGCATAATCGAAACGCCCGCGCCATTGAAGATCAAATAGATCGTTTCGGAAAGTGCCGCGCCGCCCGTGATGCAAAAGCGCAGTCGGCCGCCGAAAAATGCGCGGAATTTTGAAAAAATCAGACGGTCGGCAATCGAATGTTTGACTCCTAAAAAAAATGAAACAGGTAAATTTTTTTCGGTTTTCAGAGCAAATTCTTTGCCGATGTCAATCGCCCAATCAAAGATCTTTTCCTTGAACGGGCTCGACTCAGCCGCCGTCAATTTTGCTTTGGCGTACACTTTTTCAAAAATTCGCGGCACGCCGACAAAGATCGTCGGTCGAACTTCGCGCAGATTGTCAGCGACCTTATCAATTGATTCGGCGTAATGAACCGCCATTCCATTAAAAATATAAAGATACATCGCCGAACGCTCGAAAATATGAGAAAGCGGTAAAACCGAGAGCGGCACGTCTTTCTGCGAAAAACTGTATTTTTCGCCCGCGTCGATCACATTTGAAACAATATTGCTGTGCGAGAGCATCACACCCTTCGGTTCGCCCGTCGTGCCTGATGTATAGATCAGCGTCGCGACATCGCCCGATTCAATCGCCTTTGCCAAATCGCCGATCAAATGCGGCTTTTCGGTTTTCAAATCCGCGCCTAAGTTTTCGAGTTCTGCCAGTGAAATCGCATTATCCGCCGTTACGCCTTCGGAATCGAAGAAAACCAGTTTTTCAATCGTTTTACATTCAGGAAAGACTTTTATGAGGCGTTGAAAGGTCGCGTTGTCTTGAAGAAAGATAACCTTCGCGCCCGAATCATTGATGATATAGCAGACAGAATTATCCGCAAGCGTCGTGTAAATCGGCACATCAATGATTCCGGCAAACTGACAACCCGCATCCGCAAGCGTCCATTCGGGCGAATTTGCCGCCAAAATTGCCGCTTTGTCGTTTTTTCGCAAACCGAGCGCGTAAAGTCCGAGCGCGATGTTTTCAGCCCGCAAACAAATTTCGTCGGACGAAACTGAGCGCCATTTGCCGCCCGTTTTGAAATTCAAAGCATCGGCGCGGTTATGTTTTTTCAAGGCTTGCCGAAAAAGTTCCGCCAGAGTTTGCGGTTCGTCCGCAAAAAGCGGAACACGCGAACGCGGATTGCGGATCACGAATTGCGAATTTTCCGACTTCGGACTCTCGACTCTCGACTCTTGACTCATTTTTGCAAAACGCCTCCAAAAAATATTTTTAAGACTTCATCTGCCATCGGTGCAAGCGGATAGGATTTTTGCGATAAAATCCAGTTTGTGACCATTTCGTCCAACGCGCCGTAGAGAATTTTCGCGCAGACGACCGGTTTTAAATCGTTGCGGAAAACGCCTTTCTTTTGCCCTTCTTCGATGGTTTGCTGAATGATCGAAAGATATTCGGCAAAACCCGCCGCCGAAAATTGCTGCATAAATTTGGTCGAACCGCGCAATTCAACCTGAAAAACAATCGCCAGATCGCGGTCTGCGCCCAGACGTTCGAGATGAAGCTGGGCTATGCGGCGCAACTTGTCTTCCGGCTTTTCGATCTCGGCTAATTCTTTTTTGCCTTCGGCGATAAAATCTTCCATCGCCCGGTCAAAAAACGAATGCAGAATATCGTCCTTGCTTTTGAAATAAAGATAAACCGTGCCGTCGGCGATGCCGGCTTCTTTGGCAATATCTGAAACTTTCGAGTTGAAATAGCCTTTGCCCGCAAAGACCTTGATCGCGGCGCGAAGTATCGCTTCGCGTTTATCGGCGACAAAGACTCGCGGCGCTTCTCCAGTTGTACGTGTCGAACGAGACATATTGATTTTTGATTTGCGATTTTGGATTTCGGATTAGCAAATTCCAATTTTGCAATGTCTGAATGAATCATCATTCATTTTTAGTAAAGTTATAACAGATTGTTCGATTAAATCAACAAAAATTTGACATATTACAAACTTTTTACAAATTTGCCGACTTTATCAGCCAAATTCAGCAAACTTTTAAATTGTGGTATCGTAAAATTTTGAATCAAATTGGAATTTACGCGGTTGAAAAAACAATTAAAAAAACTACTTCGGAATAAGTGAAAGGTGATAATCAAAAACGAAATGCAATTTATCACTTTTCACTTATCACCTTTCACTTATTCCGAAGCAGTTCTTCGAGTTGCGTAAATTCTGCAAACATAAAAATTTAATGACGAAAAGAATTTACAATTTCAGTGCGGGACCGGCAATTTTGCCGGCGGAAGTTTTGGAAAAGGCACAAGACGAACTTCTATCTTTGAACGGAATCGGAATGAGCGTGATGGAGATCAGCCATCGCTCGAAACATTTTGAACCAATTCTGCATTCAGCGGAAAATGGTATCCGCGAACTTCTCCAAGTTCCCGACAATTACAAAATTCTATTCTTGCAAGGCGGCGCGAGTCTGCAATTCGCGATGATTCCGATGAACTTTCTGAAAAGCACGGCGGATTACATCGTGACGGGCGCGTGGGGCGAAAAAGCCGTCAAAGAAGCGCGCAAATGCGGAAATGTGAACGTCATCTATTCGACCAAAGATTCGGGTTTCAAATCCGTTCCCGAACCCGAAGAACTAAATTTCAGCCAAACGGCAGATTACATTCATTATTGCTCTAACGAAACGATTGACGGCGTCGAATTTAAATACGACCTCGACGGCAAAGGCATTCCCGTCATTTGTGATGCTTCGTCAAATATACTTTCAAAACCGATTGACATCGAAAAATACGCGCTCGTTTACGCCGGAGCGCAAAAAAATATCGGCCCTTCGGGCGTAACCTTGGTAATTATCCGCGACGATCTGCTCGAAAAAGTTCCAAGCAATCAATTTTCGATGCTCGATTATCGGTCGATTGCCGCCAACGATTCGATGCTCAATACGCCGAACACCTGGGGAATTTATCTCGTCAATTTGGTTTGCGAATGGCTCAAAGCGAAAGGCGGCGTTGCGGCGATGGCGCGGATTAACGAAGAAAAAGCGAAGATTCTTTACGATGCAATTGACACAAGCGATGGTTTTTACAGCGGACACGCCGAAAGTTCGGCACGTTCATTGATGAACGTCACGTTTCGTCTGCCGTCCGAGAATTTGGAAAAACAATTTGTCGAAGTGGCGACCGCACAAGGTTTTGACGGCTTAAAAGGACACCGCTCGGTCGGCGGCATCCGCGCTTCCGTTTACAATGCGTTTCCGAAAGAAGGCGTTGAAGCGTTGGTTGAATTTATGCGAGATTTTACGCAGAAAAATGGCTAACATTGAGCAATGCAGTATTATCTTCAAACGCGCCTTAGCCAATCTATGGGACGACGCTTAACATTGAAAACGGCAATGACAACGATTGCCTCGTCGTCAACGAGATAAAATAAGGCATATGGGAATCGTCTGATTAAAGCACGCCTGACATTCAAACTTTGATAACCGCAAAAAAGTTAAAAGAAGCGGGCGCAAGCAACCCTTCCAGACCTGTAAATGGCTTTATCAGGTCTTTCTAACTTTTAACTTGAGAAAAGATAAAGGTTTATCAATCAATTTACAGCTAATTTGAGGTCAGGAAGGGTTGCCCCGCGCCCGCTCAAGTTACATTGAGAATAATGTTCGGGAAAATCTCTGACTTTGCAAGAGCCCTGCTGAAAAGACAAGCCTCAATTGCCCACAAAAACTCAAGCCCAAGTCCTTCGCTTTGTTCTTGATACCAGTCAAACGCTTGTTGAACTTCCGCTTCGGCAACGGGGACGGACAATAATTTGCCGCGTTACGCCCTCTGTCGCAATTTTTCTTTTAGGTCGTTCCACGAAATGCCCTCGCTTGGATTGGCTTGATATGATTCCAAACGGCGGTCGAGTTCCGCTGCTTGTTCTTCGGTCAAAGAAACGGCTTCGGGAACGTTTGCAATGCTGTCCCAAATATCTTCGACAAGCTGAATTCGTTCGGCAACCGAGAGCTGTAAAATTTCAGAAAGTTGTGTGTTCATACCACAAATAGATTAATCTGTTGTTAAATTTCCCGCAAGGGAATGTGTGAAAAGAAAGCATCGAACAGAGTTAAATGAGGCTTGAGCCGGATGACGGGAAACTCGTCAAGTCCGGTTTTGAGGGGGGCGGAGTGGCGGCAACATCACTCTGCTACCCGACTATGCTTCGGTGAGAGGAAAACTATATTGCCCGCCACACACTTTGAACCACATCCCGCATAACAACTACTAAACCAGCCCATTCATCTTCTGAAAATTGTGCCATTGCTTGCATTACCCGCTCGTGAATTTTCTGTGCGTTTGGCTGGCGTAAACGCACAATTAAAATTCCTGTGTGCGGTTCGTCACGATATTGCACAAATCCTTTATCTGTCGTAATCAGCAGCCGATTTTCTTGCCGAATCATTGTCCACAAAACATCGTCCGAGATACCTTGATTGATAGTGCCGCGAATGTCTAAAACATCGTGTTCAAGATTTTGCAACTCGGCAATAGTGTTAAGTGGGATATTTTCATCTACGCAGATTTTCATACGCGACTCATCACTTCTGCAATCGGTGAAATCTGTTCTTCGGCTAACGAAGCGGCGTATTCTAAGCAGGCAAAGATGTCTTCGCGCTTAATGGTTGGATAGGCTTGCAACAAACTCTCAATAGTGTCGCCATTGGCTAACATCCCAACAATTTGATACACAGGAATTCGCGTTCCCTTAATACAGGCTTGTCCATGACAAATTTTCGAGTCAATTGAAATACGGTCAAACATAATAACCTCCTACGAGAACACAATTTTAGCATCCCTTTTTACCAAACCAAAAACACAACAACTGAAAGAAGGCTCTTGCTATTGCGGAATGTCAACGCAGTTTACCTTTTTTAACTCTGCAACATTTGTTTTAGATCGGAATAGCCATGCCGACTCTTTCTTATCAAGAAACACATCCTCAAGAGGATACGTCTTGCCAAGAAGGAAACTGCTTTGCCATTCACTCCATCCTTTACCCTGTTCATAAAATCTGCCAGCCGTATATTTAGCCAGTCCACCTCCTCTCCACTCATACCCATTTAACCTGTCAGCTTCGCTCAACTCAAATGCCGTAACGTGAAAAAAATAATCTTTGAATCTCAAAATGTACTTATGGGTTTCGTTGCGTTCAAGAACTGTAAGCTCTGTGTAATATGAGTCTCCACATTTCACATAGTGATTGTCGAAAAGTTTCTTGTATTCAGCTAAGGCTTCGGCATCCAGAGCTGTCTTGGGCTTAGATTTATTGCCGTCAGTCCGCGAACTATTTTGGTTGTCCAAGCTAGGACATGAAACAAGTAGCAAGCTGATAATGAGCGTAACTAGAAAAAATAAAGGTTTCATTGAAATATCTCTCCGTAATGCTGTTCTTTATTAGTCAAAGGTAGAAGCATAACTTGTGATTATGCCGAATTATTATACGGTTATTTTCGATGATTACAAGAAAATTTTTATTTGAATTTTGCCAAAATTTTTAAAAGCTCAAATTCTTCGCTTTCGGAAACAGTTCGCAAGTCAATCAAAACCTTATCTTCCAAAATCCGTGTTATTACAGGCGGTTTTGAGCCGCGCAGTTTTTCTTCCAGACGGCTTACCGAAATTTGTCCGTGTTTCATCGCCAGCAGTGTCGTCGCGGGTTGCACGTCGGGCGCGGAACCGCCGCCGATGACGGAATTTCCTTCTAATATTTCAAATTTCAACGGGGAATTTTTGCTTAAATTTTCACGCAATTTGTCGGCAAAGTTGGCGGTTCGTTTCATCAATTCGACGTTGGTCATCGAAAGCATCCGGAGAACCGGAATTTCCTGCATAAAAGTTTCCTTGCGATATTCTTCGAGCGTGGTTTCGAGCGCGGCGTAGATCAATTTATCAACTCTCAAAGCTCTGTAAAGCGGATGTCGGCGGATTCGTTCGACTATTTCGCGCCGTCCGACGATGAGACCTGACTGCACGCCGCCAAGAAGTTTGTCGCCGCTGAAAGTGACAACGTCCGTGCCCGCGACGATTGATTGCGAAATAATCGGCTCATCGGTCAAACCGTATTCCGCGAGATCGAACATCGCGCCCGAACCGGCATCTTCGTAGAGTAAAAGGTCGTGGCGGTGCGCGAGATCGGCAAGTTCGGTCAAGCTCGGCGCGGCGGTAAAACCGACGATTCGATAATTTGAAGGATGAACTTTCAGCAAGAGCCGTGTGTTTTCGTTAATTGCGCGTTCGTAATCGGAAACACGCGTGCGGTTGGTCGTGCCGACCTCTCTTAAAATCGCGCCCGATTGCGTTAAAACATCGGGAACGCGAAAATCGCCACCGATCTCGACGAGTTCGCCGCGCGAGATGACGACTTCGCCGCCCGAAGCGAGCACCGTCAAAACAAGGAACGCCGCTGCCGCGCAGTTATTGACGATCAATGCAGATTCCGCGCCGGTCAGTTCGGCGAGCAGATGTTCGGCGCGTGCGCCGCGCTTTCCGCGTTTGCCGGTTTCGAGATTGTATTCCAGATTGCAGTAGCGCGAGGCTTCTTCAAAAATTGCTTTCCGCGCATTTTCCGAGAGCGGCGCACGTCCTAAATTGGTGTGGATAATAACGCCGGTCGCGTTGATGATTCGTTGCAAACTCGTATTTTGTTCGGTTCGCCAAGCGTGTTCGAGCCGTTTTTCGGCTTCTTTGAGCAGATCTGCACGCGAAACATCTGCCGAATTTACCGCGTTTTCCTGAATTTCGCGGCGCAGTGCGTCCGCGACGGAACGCGCTAGCACCGTCAAATGTTTCGCGCCCGTTTCGGGCAGTAATTTGCTTGCCGTTGCAGAGCGTAAAAGCGCGTCAATCGAAGGCAAAAACCGCAAAATCTCCGTGCTTGTCGGCGTTTCCTGATTTTCCATAAAAACATTTTAACCGAAAATGCAGAAAATGGCGGAATAAGTTTGGCTTTGGCAATTTAATTTAATAGGGAATTCTTCCAAAGACTCAAAACCCGACATAAATAAAATGGCACTAATCGGCAACAAACTTTATCGGCAGACACATACAAAACAAGAAGAAGGTTTTCAAACCGACCAGCAGCTTGTCCGGATCGAAGACGATATCCGGAAGTTGAAAATTGATTTTGATATTTATTTTAACAATGGCGCGAAACGTCCGCCGCTCGAAGCACGGGCGCGGCTCGAAGCGACTCTTAAACGGCTCGCCGACGATCGCAACCTGACATATGCGCAACGCTATCATTTTAATGCGCTCGTTGCCCGATTCACGTCCTACCGCGAGCTTTGGCGCCGAATACTCAAGAAAAAAGGTGAAGAGTTAATTTAAGGAAAAAGTGAAAAGTGAAAAAGTGAAAAGGTGAAAAGGTGAAAAGGTGAAAAGGTGAAAAGGTGAAAAGGTGAAAAGGTGAAAAAGGGAAAAGGTGAAAAAGTTTGTTGTCAATAATCAACGAAAACTTTTTAACTTTTTAACTTTTTCACCTTTTCACGTTGTTTTAACGCCGTCCGGCTTGTTATTTTTACAAAAAACCGGAAACAGCCAAACAATTTAATTAACTTCCAGAACTTTCATCACGTTTTCTGCCTGCGGGCCTTTCGGTCCGTTGGTGACTTCAAACTCGACTTCTTGTCCCTGGATCAGGGTTTTATAGCCGTCGCCGGAAATTGCGCTGTAATGCACGAAAATATCCTGTTCGCCGGGTTGCTCAATAAAACCGTAACCTTTTGCGTTGTTAAACCATTTGACCTTACCGATTGTTTTAGACATATATTTCTAATTCCTCCTACAAACTTCAGTGAATTTAATTTTGAATCGTTGCCGATTCGTTTCTTTTCCAAATTTTTAGCCGAAAGCGTTTCGTAAAAAACACAGGCAAAAAAACAAAAATCCGCGCCTTATAAAACCTCGGCGGCTCCATCAGCGGGGACTAACAAGAAATGTTGAATTAACCATTTCAAAACAATAGAAAATCTTAAACTGCAAGATTTAGGGATTTTTATTTAGTGTTGTTTTTTGATAGAACGACGAAAATTTAGCGGAAATTTAACCTTATGTCAAGAATATTATTACCTTTTTTTTTAATTGTTGAAAAAAAATAACAAAATTGACATAAATTAGCGGATAAACGATGATAAAAATGGTCAGTGGTCAGTGATCAGTGGTCAGTTAGAAATAGTTTTTTCTGACCACTGATGACTGACCACTGACCACCGAATTATGACCGAATACGGAAAAAATGCGCCGCTTTCTTACAACAAATATCTGAAAGTTCGCGAACTCATTAGTTTGCAAGAAACTTTATCGGAGCCGACGAGCCACGACGAACTGCTTTTTATCATCATTCATCAGACGTATGAGCTTTGGTTTAAGCAAATTCTGCACGAAATTGACGCCACGCTTGATTGGCTGAAACAAGGTCGCGCTTTTCGCGTCAATCATTCGCTTCGCACCGTGACGGCAATCGAAAAAGTGATTGTTTCGCAGATTCATATTTTGGAATCAATGGCGCAGATCGGTTTTCTCGAATTCCGCGATAAACTCAATCCGGCGAGCGGTTTTCAATCAGTGCAGTTTCGCGAACTCGAATTTGTTTCGGGCGCGAAAGACGAAAACATTCTGAAATTTTTTGAGTTTGACGAATTCGCTCATCAAAAATTGACTGATAGATTTACCACGCCGAGTCTCGCGGACGAATTTTGGAATCTTTTGGCGCGAAATAATTTTGACGTTTCGACCGAAGAAACCCGCGTCAACACAATCGTCGAAATTCTGACGCATCCCGAAAAATACGCCGACTTTTTCATAATGCAGGATTTGCTGATAGATCACGACGAAAACATCGCGCTGTGGCGTTATCATCATGTTTTGATGGTCGAAAGAATGCTCGGTATGAAGCGCGGCACGGGCGGTTCGGAAGGCGCGGGTTATTTGCGGACGACGCTTTCAAAAAAATGTATTCCCGAACTCTGGGAAGCGCGAACGCATTTGAAAGTAAATTAGTTCGAAGAAGATTCTGCGATAGCGGGCGGGTGAACCATAATTTTGTGGAAAAAATTACATATTTGCGTTAATTTAGAATTATGTCAGTTGCAACAACCTACGAACACATCGTTTTGAATCAATCAGGCGTTCCGATTATCGAAGGTACAACCACGAAAATCGTCGAAATCGTCGCGGAAATGAAGGCATATGGCTGGAGTCCCGAAGAGATTCATTTTCAGCACAAATATCTTTCGCTTGGACAGATTTATTCCGCGTTAGCTTACTATTGGGACAATGCTGATGAAATTGACCGCGACATTAAAGAACGATTATCAAAAATTGACGTGATTCGTCAGCAAATCGGTTCTTCCGAAATAAAAGACAAACTCAAGGAAAAAGGCTTGATTTAATGGCAGTCGGGATTTATCTGGACGTTCATATTCCGCGAGCCATCACGAATGGTTTGCGTCTTCGTGGAGTTGACGTTTTGACGGCGCAAGAAGACGGAACTATTACTTTGACCGATTCCAAATTGCTTGACCGCGCAACTGAATCGGGCAGAATTTTATATTCGCAAGATGATGACCTTTTGGTCGAAGCGAATTATCGTCTTCAAGAAAACATTAATTTTTCAGGCGTGATTTATTCTCACCAGTTAAGCAGTCCAATCGGTCGCTGTGTCGAAGATTTGGAAATTATCGCTAAATCGCTCGAACCGGAAGATATTGCCAATCGCATTGAGTTTATTCCGTTTTAATTTGCCTCGCTTTCGTTTCCCAATCTATCAACGCTCGTGACAATAATTTTTTCGATTTTTCGATCGGCGGAAAGCGAAATTGATTTTTCCGTCGCGGGCAAGATCGAATAACTCCAACCATTTTTCTCCTTCGCGTAAACGATAAACCAAAAGGCTTTCTGCTTGCCTTGCGGTGTCCAGTTTGCACGAACGAATTGCGCGTCGCGTGTGATCTTAACTTTCGGCGCGAGAATCTTTGAAGTCTTTATCCAATTCGATTGCGGAATTATTGCGTCGCGCAGATAAGATTTTTCGATTAAGGCAGTTTGTATTTTATCGAAATCGTTTCTGAGTGATTTGAAACTGAATTGAATATTTCCATTCGTTTCCTGTATTTCACGCGTCAATTTAATTTGATTAACTATTTCTGCGGCATTGAAATTTTCTTTTGCTTCGCCGATCTTGTAAGTTCCGATTCCCGCCCAAATGTGACGTTTCTTCGCGTTTTTGCTTTCCCAAGACTTTAGCAAAAGCGGAAATTCCCGCTTCGGACGGTCAATTTTCCAATAAAGCTGCGGCACGAAATAATCAATCGTTCCGTCACGCAGCCATTTTTCCGCGTCGGCGTAAAGCTCCGTAAAATTCACTTCGGCGACACCGAACGGCGAAATTCCATACATAATTTCGGGCTTGATCTTTTTAATTTCGCGGCCGACCGATTCGATAAATTGGTTGACATTGGCGCGCCGCCAATCGTCGCGTTTCAAAGGAATCCGGCGCATCTTTTCGGTACTGAATCTCTGCGCGGTGGCAAGATATTCATTCCAATTTTTATCGTCGGGAAACTCAACCTTTGCGCCGTTTTCGGTGATCGGATACGGATAAAAATAATCGTCAAAATGCACGCCGTCAATGTCGTAACGCCGCACGACATCCAAAACAACGCTCAAAGAATATGCCTGAACTTCCCGGTCGCTCGGGTCGAGCCACAAAAAATTTCCGTATTTTCTGACCAGATCGGGACGGCGTTTTGAAATATGATTTTCCGAAACGGTTTTCGCCGCCGGATGATAGGCGCGATACGGATTAAACCACGCGTGAACCAGAATGCCGCGTTTGTGCGCTTCTTCGGTGATGAATTTGAGCGGATCGAAGGCTTGCGATTTGCCCATCGCGCCCGTTAAGAATTCCGACCAAGGTTCGATCTTTGATTGATAGATCGCATCGCACATCGGACGAACCTGAAAAATGACCGCGTTCATCCGTAAATATCTGGCGAGTTCCAAATCTTTAATCAGCTCGGCTTTTTGCTGTTCGATTGTAAGATTTTTAGCGGTCGGAAAATCAATATTATCAACCGTCACGATCCACACGGCGCGGAATTCACGTTCGATCTTTGGCAGAGTTTCGGCTTTAATGGAAATAAAAATTGAAAAGATAAAAAGAGTTACCAAGATTCGTACAATCATTTTTAGATTTAGTGCCAGCATTGAGGTTCGTAAGCAGGTCAGCATATATTTTGCGACATAATGACTTTGCGGAAACACGCTACGCTCGTAAGTGTGTAATTCGCCCTTACTCCGTGCGGGCTTCTGCATTATGTCACGAAACTTATTCATCCCTGCTTAGTAAGAAACGTGTAAAAAATAACTTATAACGATCGTTTAGAGACTCGGTCTCTGACCGCCGGGCAACGCGGTCAGAGACCGCTACTTAACGATTTAAGTTTATTCGGTGCGCCGCCCGTACATCTTCGTTCACTTTATAATCTCTCGCCAAAAGTATCATATTTACTTCGGGCATATTTTATAATCGTTGAGGCTATCCCAACCACTAAAAAATTGATTATCAGATTCCTCAACGACTCCAACATCTTCCGTTTCACTTATCGGCACAATTCGCGGGCAAAGTTTCTTTAACCTATGGCACGAAGGCATTTGGCGCAGGACGATCTCCGGTTGCACCGAAAGTAGCAATCAACAGCCCGTTGGTCGAACGATTGATATACCAGGTTGCCGTTGACGGACGGAAAACTGCCGTGTCCGCACGACCATCGCCGTCGTAATCGCCCGGCGCGGCAATATCGCCGACCGCACCGAACGGTATTGAATAATAGCTCGAATCTTCGGATCTTAAAATAAACCATTCACCTGAACTCGGCCGCCAAAAAGCGATGTCCGTTTTGCCGTCGCCCGTGAAATCCTGCGCGACCGGTTTGTCGGTCGAAATACCGAATGTTGTCGCCACCACACCCAAGGTTGAACGGCTGATCCACCATTGCCCGCTTGCCGGACGGAAAATCGCCACATCAGCCTTGCCGTCACCGTCGTAATCGCCAACCTGCGGAATGTCGCCCGTTTGTCCAAATGAATAGATCAATGTGCCTTGCGTGCTCGCCTGAATAAACCAGGTCGCCGTCGAAGGCCGGAAAACCGCGATGTCGGCTTTCCCGTCCGCATCGAAATCGCCCGGGGCAGGCGTGTCACCGTTTGCTCCGAACGGAACCGAATAAAACGAGTTGTCTTCGCTTCTGAGGATAAACCATTCACCGGTCGAAGGTCGCCAAACAGCCACATCGGTTTTACCGTCGCCTGAAAAATCAACCGGCACTATTCTGTCGGTTCCCGCGCCGAATTGCAGTGCGAGGGTTTGCGAATCTGAGCTTCGTGAATACCACCACTGACCATTTGACGGACGGAAGATCGAAATATCGGTTTTGCGATCGCCGTCGAAATCAACGTGGGCGGCGTGCGGAACAGCCGTTGCCGTGCCGAAGACCGTAAAGCGAAAGGCTTGCGAAACCGAAAATCCGCCGGCTGCTCCGGCATCCGTGATATACCAACGACCAAAAAAGGTTTGTCCGACAAGTGCCGCATTATCGGGAATCGGCAAACTGATCGAACCGTTGCCATTGCCTGCGCCGGAGCCTTGCAAAGTAATGGTTTGGCGGGTGAACGAACCGCTGGCGGGAATCGAAGCAGTTCCCGGATCGGTCGAATTGATGACCAGGACGGCATTGGCCGCGCCCAAAGCATTTGAAACAGCAACCGTAAAACTCGGATTACCGACGAGCGGCGGTTCGATCGCCGTGACTGCGGGAATTTGTCCGCCCGAACCGGCAACGCCTGTTCCTGTCAAAACCGGAACGCGATTCGATTCGGTATAAAGCTGCGGTTTATCAAATGGCGGCAATTCATTCGCGACTCTCAGATCGGTCAAAGGACGTTTCAAAAATGCGACGAGATCCGCTTTTTCCTGCGGCATCAAATTCAACGGGCGGATCACATTGTGGTCAATATTCGGCGCGTCAAAATCGCCGCCGCGATTGTAAAACTCGACAACGTCTTCGAGCGTCGCAAAACGCCCGTTGTGCATATACGGTGCGCGCAGTTCGATATTTCTTAAGTTCGGCGTTTTAAATCTGCCGTTATCGTCCATATTCGACGTGACCACACCGCGTCCTAAGTCTTCCGCGACGGGTCGCACGCCGATGTTATGAAAATTATTGTCAGTCAAAAGCGCACCGCCGTGACAAATATTGCACTGCAAATTAACGAATAGATTGCGCCCGTTATCTTCCTGCGCGGTCAGCGGTTCGATCTGCGCTACCCATTTATCAAACGGCGTTTGGTCGCTAAACAGCGTTCGTTCGTGCGTTCCAATCGCCAACGCGATCCGTGCCGGCGTGACATCGGGCGTTCCGAACGCTTCTTCAAAAAGCTGCGGGTAATTTCGTCCGTTGATCCACGTTTGCAGCGCGGTTGGAATATTTGAAGCCAACGCGAGAGGTTTTGAACCAGCGATCTTGGCCGCCGCTTGCGTCCAATTGCGTCCGCTGTGCGCCATTTCCGCCGTGCTCAAAGGCGGTCCTAAAACCTGGCTTTCGAGTCCGCCCCACGCTGACAAAATAATGACATTCGTCAATGGATCGCGGAAAATATCCGACGCACGTCCGTCCCAGAAAATACCGCCCCGCGTATAGGCTGCGTTCAAATACGACGGAGCTTTTCTACCGGTAACTTGTTCGTTGAATTTATAGACGCTCGAAAATGTATAAGTTCCGTTCGCGTTGTTTTGCGGAACGCCGGGCGAACCGAAAACGTCGTCCGGCGTATTGAAAGTATTATCGAAACCCGGATTTTGTGAACGCAGGTTGTTAATGATCGTACGCGGATCCGAACCGCCGGCGCTCGAACGATGGCAGGTTCCGCACGCCACCGTGTCGGTCGAGGAAAGTTGCTCGTCCCAAAAAAGCGTTTTGCCTAAGTAAGCCTTCGTCGCCGTGACCGGATTTCCGGGCGGTTCCGTTGGCGGATCGAGCGGCGCAAAAGGTCCGGGAACGATCATTCCATTGCCCCGCGCGCCCTGGTCAACCGGACTGAAACCGCTCACGTTAGCGCCGTTTTCAGCCTTGATCCAATAAAAATATGTTTGTCCCGGCAAAGCAGTCGCGTCGAAAAAGAAATTGGCGACAGTTGTTCCGACATCGGTCGCCGAAGCCGAATTATTCGCCGTATTACGGAAAATCCGATACAGATTCGCCCCGCGGATCGTGTCCCAATGAATGCCGATCTTGTCTGCATAATTTCCGTCGGACGCCGTCACGCCGGTCGGGGCGAAAAGCGAACCGCCTTGTCCGCTGACCGATGTTGTCAATCGGTTGCCGTAAAACAAGCCGATAAATAAAAGGAAGCATAAAACCGCAAATAATTTAACGAGCCGCATATTTTTAACTTAGTTGATTCCCAAGAGAGGAACAATTTTGTGTTGACTTTAATCGAGATAAACCGGATTGTTCCGATTCTCAAAAGAAGCAGTATAATACAACATTTATTGCCAATTACACAAAAACAGCCCATAAAAACCCAAACTCTGACTTTGAGTCTGGAGCTTAAATTTTTAATTTAACATTTATTTAAGTTTCGTTTCACATCTATTTAACCTGCCCGTAATAATCTCATTTCTTGAAAAGCAATCCTAAAATTTTCTATAAACACAAATTTGTCAGTCGCGCTGCCCTGTAGCCGATTGGCTTTAAATATTAAAAAATATTTGAGAATTACGACTCTTTTGAGGAGACATTTTATGAATTTATCGAAAAACAAATCTACTTTCGCGTCTGTTCTGACCGCAATTTTGACAGTCATTCTGTTAACAGGTGCGGCATTCGCACAATCCGATTCGCGGATTTCGGGAACAATCACGGACACTAACGGCGCGATCGTCTCAGGCGCAAGCGTGACCGTCAAAAACGAAAAAACAGGCGAAGAAAGAACCGTCGTCGTAAAGGGCGACGGCACCTTTATCGTTGTCGCGCTCAAGCCGACAACTTACACGGTCACGGCAAGCGCGAACAATTTGGAATTTTCGCAGAAAGGCATCGAACTGCTGGTCGGTCAGGAAACAAACGTCGCCGTAGTCTTACAGATCAAAGGCGCGGTGGTGCAGGTTGATGTTGTTTCAACCGAAGAACTTGCCGTCAACACTTCGTCGGCGAGTATGAGTGCCAACGTTAATCAGCGTGAAGTGCAGGGCTTGCCGGTCAACGGCCGCCAGCTTTCACAGCTTTATCTGCAAGCTCCGGGCGCGGTCAATAGCGGTACGGGAATGTTCGGCGACATTCGGTTTACGGGTCGCGCCGTTCAACAAAACGTTATTCGATATGACGGCGTCGAAGGTTCGGCGATCATTGACGCTTCGCCCGGTAACTTGAACGGCGAAGTTCCATCGCCTTTTCGTCTGCAATCAAGTCTCGAAAACATTCAGGAATTCCGCGTTGATTCGAGCAATTTTCCTGCCGAACAAGGCACCGGAACAGGCGGACAAATTTCGGTCGTGACGAAATCGGGCGGTAACGAATTTCACGGTTCGGCGTTTGAATACTTACGCCGCGATTCACTTGATGCCCGAAACTTTTTTGACAACGTGACGGTGGGCGTGCCGAAGAGCAAACTAACGCTCGACCAGTTTGGCGGCTCAATCGGCGGCCCAATCATCAAAGACAAATTTTTCTTTTTCGCTTCCTACGAACAATATCGCGGACGTTTCGGTTTGACCTTCGTCGAAGCCGCGCCGAGTTTGAGTCTGGCACTACCGGGCGCGTTGATTCCGGGAACTACAACGCCTGTCAATCCGGCAATTCAACCGTTTATTACCGCGTTTCGCTCGTCGAGCGCGACCGTTATCCCGGGCGCCTCGGCAGCCAACGGTTTCGACATTCTGCAATTGCAGGACAACGAAAAAACCGACGAAAAGGCCTTTGCTCTGCGGCTCGATTATCAGATCAATGAGCTTAACAAAGTTTATCTTCGTTTCTTCCGCGATCAGGGTAAAGATTCTGCGCCCGAAGGCATTTCCGGTCGCTTTGCGACGATTGAAGCCGTGCCGCAAAACGGCGTTTTCGGTGTTCAATCAATCCTCAACAGCGGCGGTTCGCTGATCAACGAATTCAAACTCGGCTATAACGGCGCCCGAACACGCATCAATGGTTCGGCACCGACCGTCAACGGGCTTGATTTTTCAAACCTGATCCTAAACATCAGCGGCAGCGTCGCCAATACGGGCATCGCCGGACAAGGAACTTCGTCGGGTATTTCGATTCCGGGCGGATTGGTTCGCGCCAACTCGGCAACCAACGGACGCGCACAACCTTACACGCCATATTCGCTCGGTTTTATTGACAGCCTGAACTGGATCAAAGGCAACCACAACGTCAAATTCGGCGGTGAAGTTCGCCTGATTCGTCTTTATACCGACCGTCTGGGCGGAACAACTTATACGTTTTCAAATCTCAACGCATTTTTGGCAAATACGCCCGCTTCGGTTCAATATCTCGGCGATGTCAGCGCACCGAGTCCGTTCAACAACGGTTTGACGGGCGAACGTCTGGCACAGCAGGAATATTACATCGCTTATGGGCAAGACGAATGGAAAGTTCGTCCCGGTCTGACTTTTAGCTACGGTTTGCGTTACGAATATTACTCTCCGCTCCGCGAGAAAAACAACGGACAGGTTCTGTTCGACATTACGACGGGAACGTTAAAGCCTTCGGAGTCGGCGGCGTTCAAATCGTCGAAAACGAATTTCGGCCCGCGTGTCGCAGCAACCTGGTCGCCAAATATTGGCGGCAACGGATTTTTCAGCGGCGGCAAGACGATCATTCGCGGCGGCTTCGGCATCTATTATGGGCCGGGGCAAACCGAAGACCAGATTCAGCCGATCGAAAGCGACCGCATTTCGTCAACCATTTCGAGCGGAACACTGCTTGCTTTTCCGGCAAATATTCCGGCGATCATCGCCAATTTCAGTGCCAACCCAACCAATCGTCAGTATCAGCCGCGCGCTTATTCAAACGATTACAAAATTCCCGAACGCGTTTTTCAGTATAGTTTTTCGTGGCAGCAGCAGCTTGGTTACGGTCTTGTTTCGACCGTCGCATATGTCGGCAGTCAGGGACGCAATTTGTTCTTGCGAAGCGTCGCCAACAAAGTTTTGCCTGGTCAAACAACGATTCTGAACGGTGCCAATCTGCCGACCGGCGTGGGCGTTATCAACCGCACGAATGCGGGCGGACAGGTAATCGGTGTCAACACGGTTCGTCAGTTTGACATTCTTTCGGGCACGACGCAAAATCGTCCGTTTGCCGAAGTTGACTATAAAACAAGCGGCGGCGATGACAGTTATAATGCGCTTCAGCTTTCGATCGTCCGAAGTTTCAGCAGCGGTCTGACAATGAACGCGCAATATACTTTTGCGAAAAGCGAAGGAACAACTGCCGGTTCAAATGAAGCTCGCACCTCTTCACAACTCGATAACTTTGAAGCCGACCGCGGACGCAATAACTTTGACGTGCGCCAGACATTCAACGTCAGCGCACTCTATGAATTACCGATCGGTACCGGCAAGCAATTCGATTTCGGCAAAACGGCGAACTTCTTCTTAGGTGGTTGGCAACTCGGCGGAATCATCAATGCACGGAGCGGCGTGCCGGTCGAAGTTCTCGTCGTGCGTCCCGATGTTGTTGTCCAATGCCAACTCGCAGCAGGTTGCCCAAACGGTGCCGGCGGATTTTTCGCGAACGGCTTTGTCGCCAATCTTCCGACCTTCGGCACAAGCTTTCCGGCATTACCGACCGGCTTTGCGGCAGTCGTCAATACGCCCGGCGGCGGCGCATCGCGCAACATTCGCCGACCGAATCTGGTTTCGGGAGTTAGTCCATACTTAAACAACGACCGCAACTTAATCAATCCGGCGGCGTTTGCGGTTCCTAATCCCGGCACATTCGGCGATTTCCCGCGCAACGAGCTTTCGGGTCCGACCTTCAAACAAATTGATTTGATCCTGGCGAAAAAATTCCGCATTTCGGAAACAATGAATTTTGAATTCCGCACGGAAGTTTTCAACATTTTCAACTCGGCGAATTTTGCCAACCCGTCAACGACGCTCAGCAACGCGCTGCCGAGCTTGAGTTTTAACACGACCACGAGTGTATATTCGGCAAGCACATCAAACGTCGTCCAACCCGGACAAGCCTACACGCAAGGCGCGGCCGGTTCGACCTTCGGATTGCTTCGTTCAACGGTCGGCAGAACGGTTGGTTTGGGAACAAACCGCCAGATCCAGTTTGCTTTCAGATTCAACTTTTAGAGCAAAGGGCAGGTTATTCCATAAACAAAGAAAGACGAGTCGGAGGGCGGCTCGTCTTTTTTCTTTGTTCAGAGTCCGCGCCTTCAGTTTGTTTCTTCGTTCAGAGTCCAAACTTCAGTTTGCCGCAACCGCGAGCGAAGCAAAGCGGTTGCGCACGCGCCGCAAAAACAAAAAGTTTGAAGTGAAATTTGGTTTGTAAAGTAACGAAAAACCGCTTTGCTTCGCTGGCGGTTTGCAAACTAAAGTTTGGACTCTGAACGAAGAAGCAAAGCGGTTGCTCACGCGCCGCAAAAAAAGTTTAAGATGAAACGTGATTTGAAATGAAACGCAAAACCGCTCCGCTTCGCTGGCGGTTCTCAAACTAAAGTTTGGACTCTGAACGAAGAACGAAGAACCACGGATCGAATGCCGAAAATTGATAAACAGACGAGTAAGCAGTCAACCGATTCATCCTTTTTCTGATGGAAAGAATAAATTAGATGTCTTAAGTTTTAATATCAGTAAAACTGTCACAACTTTTTAACATTAGCCTAACATTATCCTGATATAGTTTTATTAGACCCTTGAAAAATTTAAGATTTAACTTTTATTTGAAAAAACTGATTCTGAAAAAGAGGATAGATTGTTATGGCAACAACATCGGAAATCACGATTTCGCTCAAAAGAACTTTCAATCCCGCTGATGAAAAGGCGGTCTCGTATCTTATGTCGCAATGGCTTGTTTATGACGTAAAAATTCAGCGCAAGCGCACATCCGCCGAAATAAAACTCTTTCACACGACGGGCGCAATGCCGGATTTGGTCAAAGAACTTGCCGAACTTTTCCCCGGCGAAAGTCTGACCGGAATGTAGGATTGCGGAGTTTATCGGAAAATCATGATAACGGCGATTGTCCGCTAATCGGTATCGTTTGTCTTTCGCACGACCAAAACGGAACAAGACGCGTGATGCAGAATCGAATCGGAAATCGAACCGAGCGTCATTCGTTCCCAAAATCCGCGACCTTTCACTTTTCACTTATTCCGAATCGTTTTGTCTTTCAATTATCCGCAAACTGCAAAATAAAAAAGCAGAATGATTTTCACATTCTGCTTCGTCGCCTTTCACTATTTGTAAATTTATTTGACCTGAGCCGTAGTACTCGATTTTTCCTTCGGGTCGTATGGCGTTGCCTGATATTTTTGGACAGCATCCTGCGCGTTGTCATAATTATCGCCGAGCGCGGCGGCTTTGCCGTAAGCATCGGTCGCCCGCGAGCGATCGCCTTTCGCATCATAAGCATTGCCTTTTTTGATCAACGCCCAAACGTAAAGCCAAGTCGGACGCGCCACGCCTTGTGAACCGAGTGCTTCGACGGCCTTGAAATTGTCAATCGCCAAATCGTAATTTCTCTGCTGTAAGAATAACAATCCGAGATGATAATAGATCCACGCATTTGAACGGTCGAGTTTTAAAGCCGCTTCAAATTGTGTTTGCGCTTCGACGTAATTTCCTTCTTTGAATTGTTCGATTCCGCGCCGCGCAATCGAAGAAACCCGCAGATCGTCGGAAATCCGCAAAATCTTATAATTCGGGTCAATTACCACTTCGAGCGGTTTGCCTTCGGACTCAATATTAAAATCCGCGCTCGCTTCGTCAATATTGACGGTCACGACCTTGGATGTGCCACCGCCTTCCGAACGAAGCTGAATTTCGAGCGGCAAACGAAGATTGTCGTAATTCTGCCGAACCGTTCCGCGAGTGATAAATTTTCCGCTGCGGTTGCGAATGATCAGATAATCCGACTTAAATTCGGGAACGCCGGTGCCTTCGACCCAACGCGCAAAAAAGTAGCGCATATTTTGTCCGGCAATCTCTGAGGTGAGTTTTTCAAACTCGTCAACCGAAGCATTTTTGTCGCGGTATTTGTTGAGATAGGTGCGAATAAGCTGATCAAATTTCTGGTCGCCGAGAGTGTCGCGCAAGAGTTTAAAAACCATCGCGCCTTTCGCAAACATTATGTATTGATACGCAGTTGATTGGTCGTCAAGGTTCGACGGCGCGCGAATAAGCGACGCGGTTTGTTCAAAGGTCAATGCTTTTTCGAGCAATTCGCGGCGCAGATTATCGAGCTTTGCGCCCGTCAGAGTGCTTTCACGAAGCGAAAACGCGCTGTATTCCGCCAAACCTTGCGAAAGCCACGCATCGTCAAAAGATTTCAAACCGACGGTCAAGCCCCACCATTGCGACGCTACTTCGCGCTGAAGGCGTTCTTCGACCGTATCACGCGATTCGTCGAACAGACGATTCGCCATAAAGATCATCCCTTGCGCCGAATAATATTCAAGACTGTCATCGTCGATCTGCGCGATGATCAATTTCTTTCCGCCGTTCGGCGTGCCGTATTTTTTCGTGTAAAAATCAAGTGTCCGCCCCAAAGTTTCGCCATATTGGGAAACTAAAGTTTCGTTGGCGGCCTTCGTATAAAACTGCAATTCGTAATCACCGAAACGCAGATTTTTCACATTGTAGCGGTCATATGAAAAATTACCGATGAGCGCGGGTTTGTTTTGCACGAAACGGGTTTTTCCGCCCATGTTCGTGACCGGCAAATCGCTGTAACCGGCAAGCGTGTAGCCTGCGGGAATCGTGATCGTAATGTCAGAAGTGGCACGGTCGGCGGCGTAATCGTGAAACGGAAACCAACGCGCCGCGTAAAGCAGATAACCGTTGTTTGCGCCGACATATGCGAGCCGTTTCGTCAAAAGCGGTCCGCCTTCCGCCGAAACCAGAACGCCGCTGTATTTGAAGCGCAATGTCACAGATGTCGTAGCCGCGACCGATTCGCCCAGATCAACCTTGACGCTCGGTCCCAAATCCGAAATACCGACACGGTCTTGAACAAATGTCACCTGATTCTGCGGTGTCACCGGTTTCGGAGTCGGTTTCGGAATTGCTTTGATTTTCGGCGTGG
Organism: Acidobacteriota bacterium; assembly: GCA_031431735.1. Classification (GTDB taxonomy): domain Bacteria; phylum Acidobacteriota; class Blastocatellia; order Pyrinomonadales; family Pyrinomonadaceae; genus JAFDVJ01. Next base: position 22,259 of record JANPDZ010000926.1, read on the forward strand.
TCGGCATATTTGTCGTCGGCATCAGCGTCGATGAACCGAGCCGCGTGACGCTTTCAATGATCAACGAACCGTTCAACTCAAAAGCGATAGTACGCGTTTCCGTCGCAGGCGTAAAAGTAACGTCAACCGTCGCCGTCATTTTGTTTTCATTCGGCGCCAGCTGGACATCCATCTTATAATCGGAAACGTCGTAAACAGCGCGCTGAACCTGTTGTGCCGATGCCGTCAGCGCAAAAAAAACAGCAATCGAACCGAATGCCAAAACTCGAAAAATATTCTCTCTAAGATTCTTCATTAATTTACCGTAACTTAAAATATTCACTAAAAAGATTGTGCGTTTTTATGATGTCGCAAAATGTAAATACGTTTGCCCCGCGCAAAAATACTGTTTCAATCACTCAAAAAATCAACCGAAATCACCTTTTCCGCAATCTCTTTGCCAAGCGCGGCAACCTTTTGATGTTCCGGATGGATGGTATAAAAATCAAGTGCCGCACGGTCGGGATAAACCGCAACGAGTCCCGTATCAAACGAACGCTCAAGATGTAAGATGTCCGCACCGACCGAAAAGCTTAAAATATTCGGAATAACATCCGGTAATTCACGCAGTTTGGCGATATGTTCGGCGCGTTCGGCATCAGAAGTTTCCGCTTTGTATTTCCAACAAACAATATGTGTCAGCATAATTTCAGATTTCAGATTTCAGATTTCAAATTTCAAATTTCAGATTCACACCATTTTCGCGTAACTTCGTGACGATATGCAAACATCTTCTCTAATTTCGGTACGATCAAAAACGGCGCGGCAATGTTGCCGAGGAAACTCATCGGCGGCTGATATTCGATTTCATCTCTTAAAATCGCGCCGTTGGCGTGCGGCAAAATTATGTGTTGATGCCGCCAGCTCGCAAACGGACCGGAAATCTGTACGTCTTCAAACATCTTTGGCGGTTCGTATCGGGTATGCTCGGCAACCCATCGCGACGGGAAAATGCCGAAAATCTTTTGTTCGATAATTGCTTGTGAACCAATTACGGAAATATCGGCTTTTTGAATAATGCGCGCGTTTTCCCACGACGGAACAAGTCGTTCAAACGCATCGGGCAGTTCGTGAAAGGCAAAAACCCGTTCGGGCGCGGCTTTGATGATTGATTCTTTGACGAATTGCATAAACTTTATTTTAACCGCGAAACACGCGAAACACACGAAATTTTCTTTTCTTTTTTCGCGTTTTTAGCGTATTTCGCGGTTAAATTTATTCAGCAAATCCCAAACCTTCCGCAAATGCCGTTCTTCAACGCGAATACTTCCGACCGATAATCGCAAAGTAAATTTTCCGTTCAGTTTCGTGTGCGACAGATACGCTTCGCCCGAAGCATTGATCTCGTTCATTATTTTTTCGTTCAAAGCATCCGGATCTTCCACGTCTTTTGGGCAGGCACGAAAACACACCAAAGCAAACGGCACCGGCGCGAGCATTTCAAAATCCTCGGAATCGTCAACCCAATTCGCAAAAAGCCGCGCCAGACGGCAATGTTCGCGCAGACGTTCGATCAAACCCTCTTGCCCGAAATAACGCATCACAAACCAAAGTTTAAGCGAACGAAAACGCCTTCCCAATTGGATTCCGTAATCCATCTGATTCGTCACGCTTTCGGCAACCTTTAAATATTCAGCGACGAGCGAGAAAGTTTGTTTGAGCAAATCCAGATCGCGGACATACAAAACCGACAGATCAAACGGCGTGAAAAGCCATTTATGCGGATTCGTAACGATCGAATCGGCGCGTTCCCAGCCCTTAAAATAATGCTGAAATTCGGGAATGATCGCCGCGCTTCCGGCATACGCCGCGTCAACGTGCAGAAAGATTTTGTTGCGTTCGCAAATATCGGCGATGCGTTCAATCGGATCAATGCTCGTCGTCGAAGTTGTGCCGACAGTCGCAACTACGCAAAACGGAAGATGTCCTGCAGCTTTGTCGTCGGCAATCGCTTCACGCAAACATTCGGCATCCATCTCAAAACGTTCGTTCGTCGGGATTTTGACGATTGAGCGTGTTCCGAGTCCGAGCAGAATGACGGCTTTATCAATCGAACTGTGCGTTTGTTCCGAGCAGTAAACTCTTAACAAAGGTAAATCGGTGCGACCGCTCATCCCACGCTCGCGGATTCCCAAGTTTAATTTTTCACGCGCCATCGCGATCGCGTGAAGCGTCGAGACCGAAGCCGTGTCGTAGATCAACCCTTGAAAATCTTCGGGCAGCGCCATCATTTGCCGAAGCCAATCAAGCACGACCGGTTCGAGTTCGGTCGAAGCGGGCGAAGTTCGCCAAAGCATCGCTTTCATATCAAATGCGGCCGAGAGCATTTCGCCAAAAACGCCGACCGAGCTGGTCGAAGTCGAAAAAAGTCCGTGAAAATTCGGATGATTCCAATGCGTCACGGCGGGCAGAATCAACTTTTCCACATCCCCGAAAATCTGTGGAAAACTTTCGCCCTTTTCGGGGGCAGATTTCGGCAGAGCGTTTTTCAAATCGTTCGGCGCGTTCTGTGAAAGCACCGGAAAGGTTTCGAGCCGCTCAAAATAATCGGCGATCCAATCAATTATTTCGTGTCCGTGTTTTCGGAAATCGGCTTGCGGCATATCGCCTAAGCTGTTTGTTTCAATTGTTTTCATAGCAAAAATATTCAGGGCTTTCTCATAAAAATTTTTCCGTCAAAACCTTGTGGTTTTTATAAATTGCCTCCAACTTTAGTGAGCTTGAAATCTGAAGCGCGGCTTGAGCCGAAAAGGAAAATTTATCAATCATCCTTTTTGCTTTAGCCCAAATTGTGCTAAAGCAAAAAGGATTTTATTTTTATCAGAAATTCGGCTCAAGCCTGCGCTTTTGATTGACCTAATCTCCAACTGAAGTTGGAGGCAATTTATTTTTATGAGAAAGCCCTGCAAAAATATTGTAACTTACAGAAATTCTAATCGAAACGAGTTAGACATACTAACCGAAAAAGGTATAATGCTTTCTTGTAGAATTATTACGTAAAATTATAAAATGCTTTGGAAAAACAAACTTTCCCTGCGTGGTTTGCGTAATACGACCAAACAGAGCATAACAAATCTAAAATCTAAACAATTTTTTTCTAAGAGGTAGATATGACCAGAATCATTTTAGCTATTTGTCTAATAACTTCCATTTTCTCTTCTGCGGCTTGCGTCAACAAAGGCGGAAACAGCACGACATCAACCGGCGACACGATCAAGGTCGGCGTTTACGGCGACACGACCGGTGCAACTTCGAGTTTCGGACAATCAACCAAAAACGGTATCCAACTCGCTTTTGAGGAAATCAATGCCGCCGGCGGCGTCAACGGAAAGAAACTCGAAATGCTTTTTGAAGACGATCAAGGAACGCCCGAAAAAGCCAAAACTGTTATTTCAAAATTGATCAATCAAGACAAAGTCGTCGCCGTTCTCGGCGAAGTCGCATCGAGTAACAGCTTGGCCGCCGCGCCGGTCGCACAGGAAGCGCGCATTCCGATGATCACACCTTCCTCGACCAATCCGAAAGTCACGGAAGTCGGCGATTACATTTCGCGAGTTTGTTTTATTGACCCGTTTCAGGGTTCGGTCATGGCGAAATTTGCGGCGAACACTCTGAAAGCAAAAACCGCCGCTATCTTAGGCGACAACAGCTCGGATTACAGCAAAGGCTTGACGAAGTTTTTTGAAGAGGAATTTACAAAACTCGGCGGAAAGGTCATTACCAAACAGACTTACGCGCAAAAAGATCAGGATTTCAAAGCGCAGCTCACACAGATGCGCGACCAGAAACCGGATGTGATCTATGTTCCGGGTTACTACGGCGAAGTTGCGATTATCGCCAAACAAGCCCGCGAACTCGGTATGACTCAACCTCTTTTAGGCGGCGATGGTTGGGATTCGCCCGAACTTTGGAAGCTCGGCGGCGACGCTTTGAAAAATTCATATATTTCAAATCATTATTCGGCTGACAATCCGGCACCTGAAATTCAAAATTTCGTGAAAGCCTATACTGCAAAATTCAAGGTTGCGCCCGATTCACTGGCGGCTTTGGCGTATGATTCGGCAAAAGTTCTGGCTGACGCGATTAAACGCGCCGGCGGCACGGAAAGCAACGCATTAAAAAATGCCATCAATGCGACGAAGGATTTTCCGGGAGTAACGGGCAAAATCACGCTCGACGCAAGCCGCAACGCCGTCAAATCGGCAGTTGTTCTGGAACTCAAACCGACAGATTTGTAACATTTATTTAGCCAGGCTTTAAATCAAACTTTTCCCAAGCTATCGGCGTATTACGCCGGTAATCAAAACGAATGAGATTTCAAACGTTTATTTTATTTGAGAGGTAGATATGAAAATTTTTTTCCTAGCTTTTAGCTTAATTTTCTCGATTTTTATGACATCGTGCGAGCAGAAAGGCGGAAACGTCAATAGTTCAGGTGGCAAATTCGTCTATAAGGAAACGATTTATCCCGAGGGAATGACGCCGCCGACCGGCGCGAACACGAATTCAAACGCCAAGACAAACGCGATGAATTCAAATACAAACACGAATTCGACGACGAATACCAACGCGGCAACCAACACGAATAAATAAGTTTCTAGTTTCTAGTTTCAGGTTTCAAGTTTAAGAGATACGTTTAACTTGAAACCTGAAAACTGAAAACTGAAACTCAATTCTTATGGATACTTTTGTTCAGCAACTGGCTACTTTTGTTCAGCAACTCGTTAATGGCTTGACCATCGGTTCGATTTACGCGCTGATCGCGCTCGGCTACACGATGGTTTACGGCATCCTGCGCCTGATTAATTTTGCTCACGGCGACATTTATATGGTCGGCGCATATGCGGGTTTTATACTTGCGACATCGCTCGGATTTGCCGCCAGTCCGTCAATTTTCGGTTTTGTGATAACGCTCGTCGGCGCGATGGCAATTGCCGCCGCCCTGGGAATGGCGATCGAGCGATTTGCCTATCGTCCGGTGCGGAAATTCTCGAAAATGACGACGCTCATCACAGCAATCGGAATGTCGCTTTTTATCGAATATCTTTTTGTTTTCATCTTTTCGGGAACGCCGAAATCTTTTCCGCAACTTATTACTAACGAAAGCCACACGCTTTTCCGCGACGCGAAGATCTCAACTTCGCAGATTTTGATCTTCGTCGTTTCGATCTTGCTGATGGTTGCCCTGCAATACATTATTTTCTACACGAAGATCGGTAAGGCAATGCGGGCGGTTTCGTTTAATCTGAATTCGGCGAAATTGATGGGTATCAACACCGATTTCGTGATTGCTTTTACATTCGCGCTCGGTTCGGCACTGGCGGCGGCGGGCGGTGTTTTAACGGCACAGTATAATCCGAAAATTGACCCGTTGATGGGAATTATGTATGGATTAAAGGCGTTTGTCGCGGCGGTTTTGGGCGGCATCGGCAATATTCCGGGCGCGGTTCTCGGCGGGTTGGTGATTGGCGCGGCGGAAACTTTGGTCGTCGGTTATGGCGGATATGTCGGTATTCCTTCGACTTATCGCGATGCCGTCGCGTTTGCCATTTTGATTTTGGTTCTTCTCATTCGTCCGGCAGGTCTTTTGGGGTCGAATGTGCAGGAAAAAGTTTAATAGTTAGTTGATAGTTGATAGTTGATAACTGAAAGATTTTTCACTATCAACTATCAACTAACAACTATCAACTTGAAATATGAATTGGGTTAAATCAATAAGTATCGGCATCGTTTTTATCGTGATTTTTTACGTAATGAACGCAGCCATGTCGTCAACGGGCTTTTTCGGGATCGGGATTGACGATTATCAA
>JANPDZ010000927.1:0-4055 GCA_031431735.1 Acidobacteriota bacterium
CGATGAAGAAAAGTTTATACTTCATCGCGCCGGGTTTAACTTTGTCATTCTGAATGTTTATCCATACATCAGCGGTCATCTGATGGTCGTTCCCTTTGAGCATCTTTCTGAAATTGACCGGGCAAGCAAAGAAACGACCGATGAATTGATGGATCTGACGAAAAAATGTCAGACCGCTTTGCGCGAAGTTTATGAACCGCACGGATTCAATATCGGAATGAATCTCGGCAAAGCCGCCGGCGCGGGCGTTGCCGGACATTTTCACCAACACATTCTGCCGCGCTGGATCGGCGATGTCAATTTTATGACCTCGATCGGTGAAACGCGGACGATTCCCGAAGATTTACAGACCACTTACAACAAACTAAAGTTTAAATTTTAGTCTTCAATATTCGGATTAACTCCTTACATTATTGGTTTTTGAGTTCATTTCCGTGCCACGGGCAAAATTTCCAGGCACCGTTATACATTTCGCCGTCAACCGGACAAACTTTTTGAGCAAGAAGTGAGCCTAACGGCAATCTCCACTTAAAGTCACGATTGTCGAGTCTGACCAAAAAAGTCCCTTCTTTCGCGACATTGATAATATCTTCGGACTTGGCATTTTTGGCAGTGAACAAAACGAAGTGCATATTCTGTCCCAATGGACCGAGCATATTAACCAGAATAGGTTTCATCATAGACAACATTGTTTTTGCTTCGTTAGAAACTTTATCATCGCTCAAAGGACGGAATGCGGTTCCTTGACTATCAATAATTTGAATATTGTTCCTGACTATCGTTTCCGTTTTGTAGGTAATTGTTCCAAATGTGCCGATTTTACCGTCAACCACAACCAAAACAGTATAAGGACGAAGTGTTTTCATAAAATCTTCGGCTTGCTTTGGCGTAATATCTCCATCCTGTTCAAAATTTACTTTCCAAAATGTTTCCGGAATCCACCAAATCAATGTCATCTCATCCGATGCTTCGCTTTGCTTTTGAGTTTCATCAATCAGCGCATTGAGATTTATTTTTTTTTTTTGTCCAATTGAGACACTGATCAGACCTAAAATAAATAGAGCAATGATAATTGTTTTTCGGCTTGATATTTTAATCATAGTGCTAATCTTACCATAAGGATATAAAATAATTTTACAGTGAAATATTATCTATAATTATTAGTTTTTTTCAAACCGAAATAGCCGATCGTGCTGTAAAAGCCGGGAAAAACCTTCAGATGAATCTTGCCTAAAAACTCTTCTGGCGCGATCTCGACGATTTCGTCTAAGATAATTCTAATCGGAAACGGATTTTCGGGCGCGTCGTAATCGAGTTTGATAACTTGCAATTCTTTGTCTTTCAATCCGGCTGCGTTGCGTGTCTGAAAATAAAATGCGTCGGTGTTGCCATCTTTGTTAAGGCTGAATTTTTTGTAAAACGGCATCAACAGACGCAAAAGAGTCGCGCCTTTCGGCACAAAAATATTGAATCCGAGATTGTCCGGAGCAACGAATGATTTACCGAGCCACGGAGTTTGCAGATCAAAAAAGATATGCGCCGCGCCTTGATAAAAGCCGTCGGGTGCGGTTTGCGGCACGGTTCCCGCAATAAATTGTTTGTGATAATCGCTGCGGCTGACGATAAAATTAACCAACGACCAAAAGACAAGCCAAACGGCGATTGCCGCAACGATTGATAAAAAAATCCAAAGTATTAACATAGAATTTGCAGCTCCAAAAGTGATTTTTCGGAGAACGGGCTAAAACGGATTCAAAAAGTTCAGAGTTACGCCTTTAGGCGTGAGAAATTGGTTATGTAAGCTTCATTAAAACCCGAAATAATTCTGAGGGCGAACCCTTTTTCACGCCTAAAAGCGTAACTCTGAACATCAAAAACAATGAGAACCTTAAATTATTACACCCTTTTGATATTCGCGCCACTTTTGATTCTAACGGGAATTCTCGGCTTCATTTTGCCCGAAACTTGGTTGAGCGGCGCACCCGCTTACAACATTTTCCACATCATTTTCGGAACGCTCGGCTTGCTTTCCGCATTGAGCAAAAGGGAAGTCCTGATCCGCGGATTTAATATTTCATTCGGCTTGATTGACCTCTACCAGGCGGGCGCGAGTTTTTTGCATCTTTTCCCCGAAAACCATTTTCGATGGCGGACAGGCGACGACATTTTGCACATCATTATCGGCGCGGCATTAGTTTTGATTGGATTATTTGGTGGAAATAGAAGGGATTAATTGGCAGTCATCAAACGACGTTCACGGTCGGCAGCAAAAGCAATACAGGCTTTCAAATCTTCACGGGTTAAATCGGGGAAATCGTCGAGTATTTCCGCTTCGGTCATTTCAGATGCAAGATATTCAAGCACTTCATAAACCGTAATCCGCAGACCTCGCACACAAGGTTTGCCGCCGCGTTTATTTGGCTCAACCGTAATGTAGTCTCGATAGTTCATAGTCAGTAGATCACGAAATAACCCTAACAAAGCCAAATTGCGTGAAGGCAAAAAGCTAAGTCATTGATTTTATTGTATGGTTGTAACAGATTTTTTACCACCAATTTTCTTAAATACCTGTTTCGTGATCTACTGATAGTTGAAATTATCAGCCACGATAGATTCAAAAGCAAGTAACGATTGAGATGACGTGGGGCGAAACCGAATCCACACAACTCCGAATTTAACGGACAACGCCAAAAGAAAGTCGCTGTCCGCGCCCTTACGTCTATTGAATTGGTGGGTTGCGTTTTATGCTCTCACTCCTCAAACATCTCTCGCAAAACTTTCAGCACTTCTTCGCCCGTTTCGTCCTCTAACTCTCCAAGCCTTTTTATCAACCGTGATTTGTCAACTGTTCTGATTTGGTCTAGCGCAACTTGACCGTCTTTTCCGTCAAATTCGCATTCTACTCTTGTCTTGTAGCTCGTTCCCTTCGTTGTCATTGGCGCAATAATAACTGTTCGGACGTTATCATTCATCTCGTCGGGAGAAACTATCAGACAAGGGCGCGTCTTCTGAATTTCGCTTCCAACCGTCGGGTTTAGTGCGATCAAATAAACTTCAAACCGTTTGATTACCATTGCCATTCAGTTTCGTCCCAAGTTGTTAAGGTGGTTTGTTCACCGTCAATTAAATCATCATCTTTGTTCTGTGCCATCGCTTTGAACGATTCCGCCCAGCCTTCTCTTGTTTTGCGAACCGAACGAATAACGATTTCACCAAAGTTAGCTTGCATTTCAACTTCGTCGGCTAACTGACTTTGTTCAAGTAAAAGCTTCGGAATACGAACACCTAACGAATTACCAATTTTCACGATTCTAGTCTTCATAGCTACAATGTAACCACAAAGATTTTATTTGTCAAAGAACAAACTCGGTGAAATGAAACGCGAAGCAACCCAACGCTTGAGATGACGTGGGGCGAAACCGTTGCCAAGCCCGTTTGAGTTTAACCGAGCGACGCGATAACAAAGTCGCTGCCCGCGCCCGCCACGTCCATTGAATTGTGTGCAACACGAAGTCGCGTAAATAGCTGTGATGCTTAATTCTACAGAGTGAAACCGCGTTCCAAACGGAGGGTTAAATAAGGCTTGAGCCGGATGCGGTGAAAGTGGCAAGTCCGGTTCTGAGATGGGAGAGTGTCAGCAATGACATTCTCCTATTCGACTTGATGCGTTGTGAACAGTCAATACTTCTTTCGGCTTATTTCACAATTGGCAGTTCCAAAAAACTCGGATGTTCCGCGTCATGATAAAGCGTGATGTGCGCTGTGCGAGCGTCCTTTTTCGATTCCGCCGCAACCGTGCCGCCGCTATTGTAATTTTTTTGACGACCAGGAGAGTTCGGACTGTTGATGACAAGGCGCAGACGACTGCCCTTCGCAAGACGGCGGGAGAAGAAATAAAACCCGTCAAAATCATAGCGGTTTATCTCGCCTGCTTTGACCAGTTTTTCCGCGTATAGCGATTCGCGGTAACGCGCCCGCATTATTGTTCCGGTCAGATAAACGCTTTTGCCGTCGGGCAGGATTTCATAAACATTGACATCGAAATCCGTATCCGG
>JANPDZ010000928.1:0-8347 GCA_031431735.1 Acidobacteriota bacterium
ATCGAAAAAGAAATTTCAAGTTTGATCGGAGAGCTTCAAGATGTGGTCGGAAAGATCCGCGTTGCTAATCCTAAATTTGCAAGTTTTTCCGATGCCAAGTCTTTGAGTTTGCCGCAAATTCAATCATCGGTGTTGGACGAAAATTCGGTTTTGCTCGAATATTCGTTGGGCGCGGAACGCAGTTTTTTGTTTATCGTCGCAAAAAATTCGCTGAAAGTTGTTGAACTGCCAAAACGCGCGGAAATAGAAACTTTGGCGAGACCGTTTTACGATTCTTTGAAAATGCCGCGTAAAGCATTGCCGAATGAAACCGAACGGCAGACCGAATTAAGAATTCAAAAAGCCAATGCGGAATTGCAAAGAATTTCCGCCGAACTCAGCAAAATTTTGCTTCTTTCCGTTGCCGATTTAATTGAAAACAAAAGACTTTTAATCGTCAGTTCGGAAGTTTTGCAATACATTCCGTTTGCGGCTTTGAAAAACCCGAAATCAGTCGCGCAATTTTTGATTGAAACCAACGAAATCATCAATCTTCCATCAGTCTCGGCACTGGCAACTTTACGAAAAACGGAACGCCGGGCAACAAGTAAAGAATTGGCGATCTTTGCCGATCCGGTATTTGATAACAATGACGAGCGGCTTCGTCCGACGATCAAACAAAACACCGATTCGACCACTCGGAGCAAATATTCGCGGCTCATTTTTAGCGGACAGGAAGCCGCAAAGATCGCTCTTTTTGTGCCGGCTGAAAAACGTTTTACGGCAATCGGATTAGAAGCAAACCTATCGAATTTGCGAAAACAAGACTTGAGCCAATATCGCGTTTTGCATTTTGCCACGCATAGTTCGCTCGACCCGCGATTTAACGAACTTTCGGGTGTTCTACTTTCGCTGATGGATGAAAAAGGTAATTCGCAAGAGGGAATTTGGCGTTTGAACGAGATTTATAATCTCAGACTAAACGCCCAACTTGTTGTTTTGAGCGCGTGCGAAACCGCTTTAGGCGCGGAAATTCGCGGCGAAGGTCTGGTCGGATTCACGCACGCTTTTATGTATGCGGGCGCAAAAAGCGTCGTCGCCAGTCTTTGGTTGGTTGACGACCGACCGACTTTCAAATTGATGGAAAGATTTTATCAAGCGATGTTAAAAGAAAACCTGCCGCCGTCCGTGGCTTTGCAAAAAGCGCAAATTTCGATGATAAAAGAGAAAGGATTGGACAATCCGTTTTATTGGGCGGCTTTTACTTTGCAGGGCGAATGGAGATAAGTATATTTGGGATTTGGGATTTGGGATTTGGGATTTATGTTGTCTTCATCATTCTTAGTTTTTTAAGTTGATTTAATCTGAAAAGCGAGTGATTACTGACAAATCCCAAATCCCAAATCTCAAATCCCAAATCGAAGATGTCTGAAATCGGCACAAAAGTTAAATGGCAGTTGACGCAGGAAGCATTTGATAAATTGCTTTCGGTGTTGGACTCCGGTAATCGCGACGCGGCGGGCGAAAAATATCTGCGGATTCGCCGCAATCTCGTCCGTTTTTTTGAAGGGCGCGGATTTTATGAAGCCGAAACTCACGCTGACGAGGTTTTTAATCGAACTGCCAAAAAACTCATCGAAAGCGAAATTCAGGATGTCAGCCAATATGTCTATGGCGTGGCGCGGATGCTGATTCTCGAACTTTACAAAGTGCGTGAAAAGGAAAGCCGCCTTGTCAAAGAATTGCCGGAATCCGAATTTCCGCAAGCCGTGGCGGATGAACAAGCAGAAACCGAAAGAAAACTCGGCTGTCTAAATAAATGTTTGCGGGAACTTTCGCCGGAAAACAGTAAAATTATCGTGCAGTATTATCAGGGTGAGAAACGGAACAAGATCGAAAACCGGCAACGGCTGGCGCAAGATTTGGGAATTCCGCAAAACGCTTTGCGAAACCGCGCGGTGCGTCTGCGCGAGAAATTGGAAGATTGTATTTTAAATTGTCTGAAAAAAAATTAAAAAATTTGCGACACATTTTTGTCAAAATTGCCAGTTCAAGATAGGAGAAGCGTTTTTTGACACACCAAAACAGGACGAGAACGAAAAAAGTTTTTGCGAAAAAAGAAATAAAAAAACGCTAAATAATTGATGAACAACGATTTTCAGGAACAAAACGCGATTCGCTATTTCTTGGGCGAACTTTCCGAAACCGAACAAACCGCGGTTGAAGAAAGATTTTTTACAGACGCGGAATTTAGCGATTGGCTCGACATAGTTGAAACGGATCTGGTTGATTCTTACGTCCGTAATGAACTCGATGTCGCGACGCGCCGGAAATTTGAACAAAAATTTTTAGTTTCCGAACGTCGCCGGGCAAGAGTCAAAGCCGCAGCGGTGCTTTTGAAAAAAGAAAAGTCAACGGTTTTTGTGCCGGTCACGGAAACCGCCAAACCTTCGTTTTGGGAAAGTCTCAAAGGATTTTTTACCGTTCCGCAGTTGGTCTATGCGTCGTTTGGCATTTTGCTTCTTGCTTTGATCGGCGGAATTATGATCGTTTGGCAACGTCCAAGCGAAATAGCCCAAATCGGAAATGAAGATATCAAGGTCGAGCCGACAAAACAACCTTCGCCGATGATTTCGCCCGCAATTACGCCGACTCAAACACCAATCGAAGCTCAGCAAAACACAAATTCGCCAGCGGTTGAGCCAAAACAAACGCCTTCACCGGACAAAAAAATAGACGAGCCGAAACCGGAAACGCCAAAAGAAGTCAGACAAGTTTCGCCGGTCATGGCGCGTTTTGATTTGTCTTCGTCGTCTTTGCGAAGCGGCAACGGAAACGAACCGGCCAAGATCAATCTGACAGCCGGAACCGAGAGCGTTTATTTACGTTTGAAGTTTAAGACCGAAGAAGAATTTGTAAAATATCGTGTTGAACTCAGTGACGAACGCGGAAATTTGATTTCCAATCAAAATTTCAAAAACAAAAACGCTTTAGGTATCACGGTTTCTGCGAAACAACTTCGAAAAGGCAGTTATAAGATCACGCTCAAAGGTGCGAAAGCGAATCAGGATCTTGAGGATTTGGATTTTTACAATTTTTCACTTGAGAAAAAATAAAAAGCGAACATAATAAACTTTTTATTGAGGAGTAATGCGAAATGTGGGAATGTGGAAATTGCAAAGAGAACATTGAAGATAAATATAAACATTGTTGGAACTGCGGAAATTCCAAAACAGAGGTTCAGCAAGTTTTGTCTGATGCGAAGATTCATCCGATAGCCGATGAATTGCCATCCGAAGTGGAATCGGCACCTCAAAATCAATTGCCGCCGGAAATTATGCCGCTGCCTGAAGATGATATTTTGTTCAAAAAAGAGTTTTCCGTCGAAGTTCGCCCGCCGTCGAAAATACTAAAACTAATTCCTTTATTTGGGTGGTTTGCGGCGGTTATTTTGGTGGCGGGCTTTGCTTATTATTCGGATCAAAGGATGGATGCTTTTGAAAATCGAATGTTGGAAGAAGGCAAAAATCTTAACAATCAGAAAGACCAATTTGTGTTTTCTAAAAACGCACCGCGGGGGAAAATCAGTCTTAAACCAAAGGTTCTTCCGCTCAACGTAAAAAATAATGAAGTAGATGGTTTGTATTACTATCTGCCGGATGATTTAAGACCTTCGAATCTCGATGAAGTTAAAACCATTATGTGGCTTGATTGTAAATCTAATGAATTCGGGCGTTATGAAGACAATTCTATTGCCTTTCAAGAAAAATGTAACGCGTATTTAGTTGATAAAAATACTTCTAAAATTATTGAAGCGCAGGATTTTCTCGGCGAAACACCGCCTTTAACGAAGGGCCGGGGAAACAGTGCTGCATATGGAAAAGTTTTAACGGAAGCATATATTTCGTTTATCAAGACCAATCAACCGGAAAGCGAGCGAATGGCAGACCGATTTGCTTCCGATTCGCCAAACCATCATTTTATAAGTAAATCCGAACTGCTTTATTCAATTATTTTACTGTGTCTTTTGGGCGCAGTCGGTTTGGGCTGGTTAGCCTATAAAGTCAAGTTTTCAGATTGGGACCCGAAATAAAAAACAATTTAGAAAAGAACTAAGTAGTCCGTAAACTAAGTTCTTGAGCGTTTTGAGTCCCGCCTGATGGTCTTTGAAAAATAAATGCCGCAATAAAAATAAGAAGTGTCATTGCCGGGAGCGCACGCATCCCTGCGTGCTGAACGCGGAGCGTTCAAAAAAACTCGATGCAAATTCAACTTGAATTCTATGCGAGCACTTTTACGCCGCGAAGCGCGACGTAGCAGGCAGGGATGCCTGCGCTCCCAGCGAAAACAATTTTTTTATTGCCGGATTTATTTTTCAAAGACCATCAGGCGGCAAAACCGCCGCGCTTCGCTGGCGGTGAGCCGACTAAAGTCGGGACTCAAAACGAAATACAAAATGCCTTGTTTCTTCTGCTTGACTGCTTAAAAGATCAATTCGCCTTTGTTATCGAAACCGAGGCGGATTTTTTTTGTTCGTAAATATCATATTTGCAATAGTTTGATGTGTCAGAAGAAAAATAATAATAAAATTGAATTTTTTTTGCGACACATTTTTTCATTTCTTTCCAGTTACAAGTGAAAGTGAGTTGAACGAGTGTTAAACAAAACGTTCATCCGCTTAGATCAGGAGATAGAAAATTAAGGAGAAAGATGATGAAAAATTTGAATTTACGAAAAATGGTATTTGGAATAATTGGTTCTTTTTTGATGGTTGGATTTATGGCGATGGCTTCGGTTGTCGAAACATTTGCGGCGGAAACCCGCAATATGGTTTTGCAGGGCGGCTTGCAAGCAAACACGCAAGCTACCGCGCTGATTCATAACGCGCTTCCGATCACGGTTCGCTTCAAAGTCAGCCGCGACGGTTCAAACAATAATTTTGCCCAACGCCAGGTTCGATTTCAGTTAATTTCGCCGAATGGCGCAACCCAGACGATCAGCCGTTCGATCGGCGGAACGCAGGAAACGATTGAACTTAGTCTGCCGAACGCCGGCGGTTCAAACAATGTTCGCATCTGGAGAGTTGCAATGCGAAATCTCGAAGCGGCGGGTAATGAAGAGGTCAATCAACCTATACGCGG
This sequence comes from Acidobacteriota bacterium, assembly GCA_031431735.1. GTDB lineage: Bacteria > Acidobacteriota > Blastocatellia > Pyrinomonadales > Pyrinomonadaceae > JAFDVJ01. The sequence continues at coordinate 5,121 of JANPDZ010000928.1, forward strand.
CACAGTTGAATTTTTCACGACCGGCACACAAACTGCGACAATTTCCGCGCCGACAAAATTCGGTATCGTGCAATCCGGTTCAGCGACCAAAACTATCACGATGCCGTTCACCGGAAATTTGAAGATCCAGGCAAATTGGGACACCGACGAATTTACGTTGGAAAACTACCGGTTGAAATTTGAACTCTACAAAGGCAATACGCGCCTTGCTTCTGACACGGGTTATTCACGCGACTCGATCATTGTCGGTGTCAGCGACAGCCAAAGAATGAAGATCTCGTATCAGGTAAAAGCATCGGATTTTCAAATCCCGGGTGATTGGAAAGTCAAGGTTTATGGCTCAAGCAACGGCAAAGTCAAAAACATCACTCTGAAAATGAGCATCAGCGACGGGCTTTTTGAATAACAAATTGACGGAAAAAATGTAATAAAAAAAGCAGAGTCCGGCGGGCTCTGCTTTTTTTGTGCGGAATATTTTGCGTCGAAACTGTATTATAAGAATAGACGAATATAATATATGCGAATCAAGAGTAGAAACCCGAAATGCAGAAAAATCGATTGATAATTAAAATTAAGTAGAGCAATTTTCAAGTTTTCCAGCTTTTGTAGTTCCGCCTTCAGGCGGGTTTAGTTTGAGTATTCAGATAATTAATTATTTACAAAACTTGAGTTTATGGCAGTCTAAGACCGCCTCAAGGCGGAACTACAAACATTTGACGAAATACCGGATAACTTAAAAATTGCTCTATTAAGTGTCAGAAACAAAGAAATAGGACGCGGACAAACGCGGATTCGGCGGATTTTCGCTGATTTTTTATTAATCAATCCGTGCAAATCTGCTCAATCCGCGTTTGTCCGCGTTCCGTTTTAATGATTTTTCTACCATTGATTCGCATACTATCAAATTAAAGATTTTGGGTTAAGGTTTAATTTTGTCAGAATGGATTTACTAAAAGCTATGAAAATTTTGCAAAAGGTCAGTTTTCTCTTGACGTTATTTTTAATGATTAGCAGCATTTTATTGACACAGAATAGTGTGAAAGCACAAGGAAGCGTTCGCGCACCGGAACTAAGCGGCGCGAAAAGCTGGCTGAATACTGATAAACCGCTGTCAATCGCGGCATTGAAGGGCAAAGTCGTTTTACTCGATTTCTGGACTTACGGTTGTATCAACTGCATTCATATTATTCCCGATCTCAAAAAACTCGAAGCGAAATATTCGAATAATCTGGTCGTGATCGGCGTTCATTCGGCGAAATTTACCAACGAAGGCGACACCGAAAATATCCGTAACATCATTTTGCGTTACGGTCTTGAACATCCGATTGCCAACGACGCTGATTTTAAGATCTGGAACCAATACGCGGTCAATGCCTGGCCGACACAGGTGATCATTGACCCGAACGGCTATATTATCGGCGTGGCTGCCGGCGAAGGATACGCGGATGGAATTGATAAACTGATCGGCGCAACGATCGAAGATTTTCGCAAAAAAGGGCAATTGGACGAAAAACCTCTGAAATTCGCGCTCGAACGTGCACGTGTCGGCGATCTGCCGCTCGCTTTTCCGGGCAAGGTTTTGGCGGATGCTGCCTCGAAACGTCTTTTTATCTCGGATTCAAATCATAACCGCATTGTCGTCACCGATCTAAACGGCAAATTTATCGAAACCATCGGTAACGGCAAAGCGGCGTGGACGGACGGCGATTTTTCGTCCGCCGCTTTTAATCGTCCGCAAGGTCTTGCGCTTGACGGCACGAATCTCTATGTTGCCGACACGGAAAATCAACGGATTCGGCTCGTGGATTTGAAAACGAAAAAAGTTTCGACCATTGGCGGCACGGGCAAACTCGACGATTTTACGGGTGAAGGAGGCGCGGCTTTGAAAACCGGACTTCGTTCGCCGTGGGATTTGTCGCTGGTTGGCAAAAATCTGTTTATTGCGATGGCCGGTTCGCATCAGATCTGGAGAATGGAGCTGGAAAAGAACATTTTAGAACCTTTCGCCGGAAGCCGTGTTGAAGCGCGGCTCGACGGCAAGCTCGGGCTTGCGGGTTTTGCGCAGCCTTCGGGAATTGTTTCCGACGGCAAAGTTCTTTTCGTTGCCGACAGCGAATCGAATATTATCCGCGAAATTGATTTTCAGAAAGAAACGGTTGAAACTCTCGTCGGCGGAGATCTTTTCGAATTCGGCGACCGCGACGGCGAGGGCGACGATGTTCGTCTGCAACATCCTTTGGGCGTTGTTCTTTATGAAGGAAAAGTTTTGATCGCCGATACTTACAACCACAAAATAAAATTGCTCGACGCTGAAAAACGGACGGTCAAAACTTTTCTCGGAACAGGGAAATCCGGTCAAGCGGACGGGAAAACGCCGACATTTTATGAACCTGCCGGATTATCAATTGCCGACGGCAAACTTTATGTTGCCGATACAAATAATCACGCGATCCGCATTGTTGATTTGCAGACAAAGACAGTTTCAACGCTGAAAATCGAAGGTTTAACGCCGCCCGTCGAATCAAGAACGGACACGACCGATGTTTCGCCAAATCTCAAAGAAAACAAAACGGAGATCAAAGAAATTTCGGCAAACGCAAGCAATTCTCTTCTCTTTCAAATCAAACTGCCCGAAGGTTTTCACCTCAATCCGAACGCTCCGAACCGTTATGAGATCTCGGCGGGCGACGCGAAAAATATCAAAATTGCCAATGCTTCGCAGAAGTTTTCCGGACTGCCTTTGAGCATTCCGTTTCAAACTCTGCAGGCCGGTGATGCTGAAGTAAAGGTCAAAATGACGCTCTATTATTGCCGTGAAGACAACACGGGCGTGTGTTTTATAAAAACTCTTGTGTGGCAGATTCCGCTCAAAATTTCGGCGGAGAAAAAGAATTTGAACCGCATAGAATTGCAGGAAACTTTGCTCGAAAAATAAAATAAGTAGAGCAATTTTTAAATTATCTGGTGTTTTTGTCTTCGTTCAGAGTCCACGCTTTAGCGTGCAACCGCCAGCGAAGCGCGGCGGTTTTTCAAACTAAAGTTTGGACTCTGAACGAAGAAAGAAACCCGCTAAGGAACATGTAAAAAATTCGCTAGTGGTAATTTATCAAGAGTCAAAGTGTTACAAGTTATTTTTTACATGTTCCTTAGCGGGTTTCTTTCTTCGTTCAGAGTCCAAACTTTAGTTTGAAAAACCGCCGCGCTTCGCTGGCGGTTGCACGCTAAAG
>JANPDZ010000929.1:0-4110 GCA_031431735.1 Acidobacteriota bacterium
TTATTTACGGCAATAAATCGGCGGAAGATATTGCCGGACAATTTCCAAGCATCACGCCGGAAAAGATTTATGCGACGATTTTGTATTATCTCAGCAATCGTGAAAGCACCGAAAAATATCTGCTTGATTGGCTCGATTTCAGTCGAAAAATGCACGACGAACAGGCAAAAAATCCGCCGCCCGTTGTTCTGCATTTGCGAAAACTGAAAGCCGAAAAATCATTACTGTCAGTTTAGCGCACATGAACGAGATTCCGTATTGAACTGAAAGTAATGGTGTGTGAAATTCTAAATTGGTCATTGAAAGAAAAAAGCGTTTTGCTGGGAGCGCACGCATCCTTGCGTGCAACGTCGCTGAAAGCGGCGTAAAAAGCGTTGCTCAATCTTGACTTTACTTTCATTTCGCGCCCTGCGCTCAGCACGCAGGGCTGCGTGCGCTCCCAGCAAACAACGCTTTTTCCGATGAAACAATTTTAAGGCATTACTTTTAGCTCACAACCGAAAATCAATGCCTGTTCATCTCCAAGACCACTTAGCGAGAGGTCGCCATGCAGCAATGGCGTTAAGTTAAGCGATAACTTCTGTATTATCTTGCACTTAGACTTGGCTGGCGAGGTCAAAAAAACTCGTGCAAGAAGCCTCTAAGTCACTTTTGCCTATATTTTCAAGGCTGAATGAAGCAAGAAGCTACTTCCGCCGTTCGTTGCGGCCTCTGTAACATATTGACAACATTGAAGTAATCCTTAACTTAACGCCATTGCGCCATGCAGCCGGAATTCTGACATTAAATGAAGCAATGACGATCGGCGAAACCGTTGACGAACTTCTGCTTATCGCCACCGCCACATCTGCCGAAGATTATCAAAACCAAATCATTTATCTGCCAATTTCTTAATCTAAAAGAGCGATGTCGGCTATATGATTATTGACGATGTGCTGAGTTTGCCCGAAAGACGCGCCGAATATTTATCGGCGGCTGACGAGTTAAAGCCACCAATTAAATTCAAATTTTAGTTCTGAAAGCCATCTTTCTTCATCATTATGAAAGATTCTTCTAACTTGATTTGGATAAAGTTTTCTTGCTTCTCCTCTGCTTAACTGTAAGATTTGTAGGATTTCTTCCCAACTTCCTTTGATAAGGTAAGTTGCATTTCCGTAAGAGGGTTTTTCAGCTATAACTACATCTATATTATTAAAACGATATACGACATAATCTTTGAAATTGCCTTCTCCTACACATCGATTCTTATAATCAAAGTTTTCCTCAATTTTCCACAGGCTTCTTTCACTTTTAGCAACTACTTTAACACCACTATTTTTGAGTTTTTTTATAAATTGTTCTGTTGTCAGTTCTCCTTTAGGAAAAATTTTAAATGGTAATATCTCATCCTTTACTTTCTGGTCTGATTCTCCAAAAAATCCTTCTCTTATTGTTTGGAAATATTCAATATCTTCTCGTCGTTCATTTAATTGTAATTGTTGCTTTTTCTTTTGTTCTTCTTTAGCCAAAAAAAGTAGCTCTTGAACCCAAGCAAAATATTGATTCAGTAAGAAATTAACCCGACTCTTTGCGAGTAAATCGTTTTCTTCCATCTCATTATGTTTGATGTAGTTAAAGAGATATATTTCCTCAAATTTACGCCAATCTTCAATGAATCCTTCGGTTTCTTTTTTTACCAATAAATTTACTAGACAATCAAAAGTTTCTTCGTCTAAGGAAAGTATTTCCCGTTCACCTAAAGAGGCAAGTAAAAATTCATTTATTTCTTCAAAGTTTTTTCTACCTTTCGGCAACTTTAAAATTCGTTTCTTTATAACACAGTTTTGAAAATATTCGTTGAGTTCCAAAAATGACATTTCAGAAAACTTAAGAACTAATGCTTTTCTTAGCTGAGATTTGATTTTTATCCGTAAAGTTTCTCTCTTTTTTTCTAGTGTTTGAGTTGGATTATATTTTCTTTCACTTTCAATTTTTTGAATTTTTAATTGAATTGAATTTATGCTTTCGATTATTTCCGACAGTTGTATGAAATCGTTCTCTTTCATTTTTCGTTCCTTATTAATCAATAATATCCGTATTGAGAACTTAAGGGTTTAGGTTTTCCAATAAAAGTTTTGCAATTAGCGCATCTGAAATAATTATCTTCAATTTTAATCAAATGAGTAGCTTTCTGTTTTACCTCCCAGCAACGGGAACAATAAGGCTCTCCATTATGATTTCCGTTTTCATCGGCTTCAAAATACATTCCATCTTTTCGGACTAATTTGGCTTTGAATTTTAGCAGTTCTTCGAGTTCAGCAATTCGTTTGTCTTTTTCTTGAATAGTATCTAAAGTTTCTGTAGCTTGAATTTTTGCTTCAAGTAAAGAATCAACTAAAACGGCAATTTTTTCCTTCAAAATAGCTTTGTCAAGGTCGTAATCAGCTTCTTTTACAGCTTTTACGATGTCTATTGAATTTTTGATAGCAGCTATTGTAGCAATTATCGAAACAGCATCCGGCATAATTTTTCCTCACAAATTTTAGAAACATTTTACCACAACAAATTCACTTGATACTTGGCAAATTCCGGGTCGGCTGCTACCAAAGTCATATTTTCGACGATTGCTTGCGAAATCAGTAATCTATCAAACGGGTCTTTGTGGTGAAGCGGCAGATTTTCGAGATACAAAGCGTGTGAAAGTTGAACGGGCAAGATTTGAAAACCGTTGTTTTGTTGTTCGTCTTTGACGGCGTTTTCCAATCCGTCTTTGACGGTGAATTTATTGAGCGCGATTTTTATCTGTAATTCCCAAGCGGTAACGACGCTCAAAAATACAACATTATTCGGGCTTGAGATTTCGGCAAAGGCGGTCGGCGAAAGTTTGTGCGGTTCGTCGCGCCACCAGACGAATGTGTGAGAATCGAGCAATAAGTTCATAATTCTTTATCAAATCCCCAAAACTCATCGGGCAATTCATCGTCAAAATCTTCGCTCATTTTCATTGTGCCTTTGCCTAATCCTGCGATTCGCGGTTTTTGAGTTGACGGTTTTTCAATTGGCGTGAGTTTTGCCAAAGGTTCGCCGTTTTCTTCGATAATTATTTCGTCGCCGCTCACGCGCGCCAAGGCGAGCAATCCCGGCAGTTGTGTTTGCGCTTCGCTGATGCTGACTGTTTTCGTCATAAAATCACCTCGCGCCGATTATAGCACTTTTCAAAAATTAGCACGATTAACCACAATTTTGATTGAACAATTTAGAAGAAGACGTCGGCTAGACGATCATTGACGACGCGCTCGGTCTGCCCGAAAGACACGCCGAATATCTATCGGCGTTTGACGAGTTAATATCTCCATCTACATTCTTTAAGTAGTCGTTCCTTAAAAAGTGGCTAAATAGGTTTATTCACTATACTTTACAACTGATATTTGATATAATTATTTACAAGGTTTTCTTTATTTTGTTCATTTTTTCGGCAAATTTTATATGATTGGCAAATCTCCGAATGAGAATCAAAAACATTTCTTTCTGCCCAACTTGACTGATTTTATCAATCTTCGACACGAGCTTTGTTTGTTGGCAAACAAGATTGATTGGCGACAATTTGAGTCAGATTGGGCTCCACTTTATTCAAACTTTGGCGCACCTGCCAAACCCATTCGCTTGATGGTCGGATTGTTGATCTTGAAACAAGTTTACGATCTCGGCGACGAAACGGTGATGGAAGAATGGGTTTCAAATCCGTATTTTCAGTATTTTTGCGGTGCCGTGGTATTTCAATGGCAATTTCCATGTGATCCATCGGACTTGGTTCATTTTCGGCATCGGATCGGGGTTGAAGGAGTCGAGAAGATTTTGGCAACCAGTATTTTATTGCACGGGGCGAAGGTCTTACAAGAAGATGTTTCAATTGACCGAGGCTGTTCAAGAGAAGAACATCACATATCCGACCGACACGCGCGTTAGCGGTCAAGATCATCAAGCAATGTCGGCAGATTGCGGAAAAAGAAGGAATCAAACTGCGGCAGAGTTACAAATTTGTGGTCAAAGATTTGCTGAAAAAGGCGAATTCGAAGAGTTTGAAGCAAGCCAAACAGAAGAAGAAAGCGAGAAAGAGATTGAAAACGATCG
>JANPDZ010000930.1:0-4432 GCA_031431735.1 Acidobacteriota bacterium
TTATGACAAAAAAGCTTATTTTACAACAACCTTAAGTATTGACCGCCGCCGCTACGGAATTCCGTTTGCCGCCTTTATCGAATCGGGCGGCGCGTCAAACGATGCCAATATTGACATTCGACCGCGTTCGTATAATTTGAAATTGAACGGCGGTTTTCGCGACATCAACGCGTTTGTGACGAGCGGTAAATTTACGTTTAACTACAATAATTATCTCCACGATGAACTCGAAGACGAAACCGTCGGGACGACTTTTCGCAACAAAACCGTGTCGTATCGCACAATGTTCGAACAAAAGGCAGTCGGTAAATTGACCGGGCGTTTCGGGTTTGAAGGCTTTAACCGCGAATATTCGATAACGGGCGCAGAGCGTTTGATTGACGGGAAAGTGGCGCACAATTCGTTTTCGGGCTTTGCGCTTGAAGAATTAAAGTTCAAACGCGTCACCTTTCAATTTGGCGGACGCGTTGAAAGAAACGCTTACAATCCCGAAAACGCGGCTTATCTCGACCGCACTTTTACGGGATTTTCGGGCGCGGCCGGCATTCGTGTCGGTCTGTGGGAAAAGGGCGCGTTGGTTCTCAATTATTCAAATTCATTTCGCGCGCCGTCGCTCGAAGAACTTTACAACAACGGTCCGCACGTCGGGACGGTCGCGTTCGAGATCGGTAATCAAAACTTAAAACCCGAACGCTCGAACGGACTCGATTTCAGTCTTCGTCATCAAGCCGATAAATTCCGCGCCGAGTTTAATCTTTTTTATTACAGCATCAACAATTATGTCTATCTCGCATACTCGGACGAGGACGGCGACGGTCAGGTGGACATCGAAGACAATTTACCGGTGTTGCGCTATTCGCAGGACAAAAGCCGTTATATGGGCGCGGAATTTAGTTTTGATGCAGATTTGAATAAATATTTCAATGTGTTTTTCAATGCCGATTATGTTCGCGCTCAATTGGTTAATCTGAATTTGAATCTGCCGCGAATTCCGCCGATGCACGCTCGTTTTGGTTTCGATTACAAGGTCAAAGGCTTTAATGTCCGTTCCGAAGTTAATCTGGCAAGTCCCCAAAAGAAACTTTTCCCGCTCGAACGATACACGGCAGGTTACGGACTTTTCAATGTTTCGGCCAACTACACGATCGGCAAAGCCCACTTGGCGCATATTTTCAGCGTCAACGCCTATAATTTAACGAACAAAGAATACCGCAATCATCTCTCGTTCATCAAAGAACTCGCGCCTGAAACGGGGCGCGGCGTGAAGTTTTCCTACACGGTTAGATTTTTCTAAAAGTAAAGTTCAATAAACTTCAGTTTGCTGATTGCTATGTGGCAATCTGCAAACTGAAGTTTGCAGGACACAAAATCAATTAAAGCTGAACGCCTTTGACGGCTTCGTAAGAACCTGCCAGTGATTTCAGCTTTTTTCGTGGTCCCATTAGAATTCCGTATATTCCGTCGGGGCGAAAATAAAAAACCGTGCCTTCCCACGCGCCCAAATCGAGCGGTGAGCCGTCGCTTGACCATTCGTATTGCTGAATCGTGTCCGAAGCGATGATGATCGAACGCGTGTAATAGGCGAGCGTCGCGCACAAATATTTGCCGTCGGTCGTGATGTCGCTGCCCGTCGTGTCAGCCATCGCGCACGAATTGAAAACGATGTAGCGGCAAAGTCCGCGGATCTTTTCCCAATCGCCGACGTTATCGTTCGTCAGACCGTCGCGCCCGATCGAAACGCCGAAACCGCCGCGTTTTTTGCCGTCAACGATCATCGAACGACCGTGCGCGATGATCGAAAGCGTTTCGATTGTGCCGCCAAACGCAGATTTTACTCTGAGCCAGTTAAAGATGTAATCGGCGGAAGAATTTTCGTCAACCGTCAAGGTAAAGCCTGCGCCAAACGAACTCGCCGCCGTGCCTTTGGCGCGCGTATCGTGAACAATCTGATGGTTGATCATTTCAAACGCTCCTTAAAAGTTTGTCGAAAAATATGCTTTTCAAGCTTTCTTCGGCAAAATTATTGCCTTTGTCGTAACTGTCGGCCGGATAATTTGCTTCGCTTTGTTTCGCCGATTTTTTATGAACCGCCGATTTTTTTGTGAAGCGGATGATCTCAATCTCAATCAAAATCTCTTTTGTTGTCTTTGTACATTTCATAGACACCTCTTTTATCAGAATTTATAAATTGCTTCAACCGCCGGATCTTCTGCCCAAAACAACGGCAAACCTTTGGGAATATGCCACCATATTTGTATAAAATTCTTTTGATTAGGTCTTTGGTCTTTGGCTTTTGGTTTTTGAAAGAAATTACATATTAGGGACGAACTTCTCACCTTTTTGGATTATTTTTCCGCGCATCTTGATTGAAAATCAACTGATTTAATTTTAATAAAACCAAAAACCAAAGACCAAAAGCCAAAGACTTAATGAAATACTAAAATTTGCCCTAAACTAAGACTTTTTCAATCATTCCATCTAATTTGTCACGCGTGATCCCACCAACTGCGCGCGCGTAAATCTCACCGGACGCAAACGTAATAATTGTCGGCAGAGAACGCACGTCGTATTTCATTTGTGTTGTTGGATTGTCGTCAACATTCAGTTCGTAAAACATTGCTCTTTGGTTATATTTTTCTGCCGCCGCTCCCATAATTGGTTTAGCCATCCTGCAGGGCCCGGACCATTCGGCTGAAAATAAGACCGCGACGGTTTTTTTGGGAATGATGACCAATGCATCAAAATCGCTATCATTAATTTTTGTAACTTTTTCACTCATTTTATTTAATCTCCCATAGGTCTAATTCTTTGTAAATTTTCTCGACACTTCTATTAAAACCGACTTGGTACACAAAAATCTTTAGTTTTTTCTGAATTTTTTCTGAATTTTTTCTGAAGAAAAAGTTTTGAGTCCCGTTTTCAGACGGCTTGTTTGTCAGATCAAGGCCGGCTAAAATCGGGACTCAAAACTTTTCTTGATTTACGGATTCGGTTTGCCGTCCCAATCGCCGGCAATCGGTTGGTCGGTGGTGATTGCGCCAAAGGTGAATTGCCGGGCGATATTGATGTTGTCGTTCGAGAGGAAAAACTCGGCGGTCGAAACTCGCCAGACACCGACCGTATCAACGCCGTTGCCGTCCCAATCACCGCCGATCGGCAAATCGCCGCTGATTCCGAAAAAGACGGTCTGGTCAATATTCGGAGTCAGGACATTGTCATCCGTCAAAAAGAATTGACCCAGACTCGGGCGGAAAACACCGACCGAATCAAAGCCGTCGGCATTCCAATCACCGGCGACGGGCAGATCTTCACCGATGCCGAAAGTAACGGTAATTTGAACCGGCGGAGTTGTCGCGGTTGAATTTGTCAAAAGAAACTGTCCCGCACTCGGACGATAAACGCCGGGCGTGTCAATGCCGTCGCCGTTCCAATCGCCGACGACGGGCAAATCTCCGGCTTGACCGAAATTGATAGTCGTTGCACCTAACGGCGCAGGGAAAACGAAAAGCGGGAAATTTGCGTTGCGGATTTTCCAAACGCCGTTTGAAAATGAGCCAATGGTATCAGTTCCGTCGCCGTTCCAATCGCCCGAAACGCCTTTTTGTCCTGAAAGTTGGGCGGTCAGCGTTGCATTTTGAGCAACAACATTTGTGGTTGATTGTGTCAGAATAAAGGTCGTCGCAGGACGAAAAACGCCGACCGAATCAACTCGCGTGTCGAGAATTTTTGCCACAAATCCGTCAGCATTTGCCACGCTTGCGTTTGAAGTTGCTTTAATAGGCACGTTCGGCGCAATCGCCGTTGTTGTCAGATTGTTTGATTCGGTGTTTCCGCCGATCAAAACGCTCGAACCGTTGAGCGCGATTCCGAAACCGCGATCATTGCCCGTGCCGCCGAAAAAGGTTGACGAAATTATTCCCGCGCCGAAACGAAATTTCGTGACAAAAACATCGCGTCCGCCTTGATGCGTGTTTTGAAATGATCCTAAAAGCGGAAAATCGGTTGACCGTGTTTGTCCGATAACATAAATATTATCACCCGCGCCGACGGTGATATTGTCGCACTGGTCTTGGTCGGCACCGCCCAAAAACGTCGAATTCGTGAGCGCACCGGTTGACGAATATTGCGAAACGAAACATTCGTTGATTTGATTGGTCGAATCAATCGGATTGAGGAGCGGAAAATTAAACGAACCCGTTACGCCCGTCACGAAAACACTGCCTGATGGTGAAACGTCTATTCCGTAACCTTCTTCGGTTCCGCCGCCGCCGAGATATGTTGAAAACAGCACCGAAGCATCACCGCTCAAGGTCGGTTTAAATTTGATTAGAAATGCGTCAACTTGGAATGTTCCGCTGCCGTTGCCGGATGTCGGTTGCGCCGCATTTTTGACGGGGAAATTATTTTTACTGCTGGTCCAACCCGTGATATA
>JANPDZ010000931.1:0-4445 GCA_031431735.1 Acidobacteriota bacterium
CTGAAGGCGACGAACAAAAATTGCCGCGATTGTTGCTCACTTTCAGCGAGCGAAACCTTTTGATGCAATTTACCTAGCGATTCTCGCTAGGCTATATTGTTTGTCGCCGTTGGCGACGTAAAACTTTTCCGCGACTTTCAAAATATCTTGCACGATTGCTTGTTGCTATTGGCGACATAAAACTTTTCTGCGACTTTCGAAATATCTTGCACGATTGTTTGTCGCCGTTGGCGACGTAAAACTTTTCCGCGACTTTCAATCGGTACTCCACGTCTGATTTCACCATTAACCATTAACCATTTACAATTAACAATTAACCACCTACCAATCAGCGTTCAGATATTTCTCCAATTGCTTCGCATTCAACACATCCGCCCGGAGCATTCCTTTCTTTTGCAGGGGCGCGATGTTTTTACCTACGCCGTCGTCGAGTTTCGGGTCGTAGCCTTCGGCGATCAGTTCATCTACTTTGCGCGTGAAATCATTGATTTCCTGTAATTGCAGGCGGATTGTTTCTTTTTCCGTTTGCGCCTGCGCGGTTTCGGCTTGGGCAAGCTGCGAGAGGCGGTAGTTTAAGGCTTCTTCGCGGCGGGTGATGTAGGTTGATTTTAGTTTATAGAGCGAATCGCGCGTCCATTTGTAGATGATGATATACGCAGTGAAGCCGTGATGTTCGCCGCTGCTCAAATGCCAGATGAACGGCGTTTTGGGCAGATACATAAACAGATTGAGATGATCGCTCAATTTTGAGAAGAAATGATGTTCCAGATATTCCTTGACGGGACGACCGAGCAGCCCGTCGAGCTGGGCAAACTGCGCGGAACTAAGCCCAAGCGACAAACATTTTTGCTCTAATCTGTCGAGCAGTGCAGCTTCGCCGGGCAACCCGACGAGCGGAACAATTCCGTCCTCGTCTTCCATCAAAACAGTTCTGGTCACATCGGCTAAAAACTCTAAAGCGATTTCGTGAGCGCGTCCCGCCGGAATGACATGGCTTTGCTTGAACCAATACCAAACATTGATCGGATTTACCTGATGACGAATGCAGAATTCTTCTAAATCATTATTGCTTCGATACAAAGACGGAAATTCATCTGTAATCGTTTTGATTTCCGCATCTTCAAAATCTTGTTCGGGCAAAAAATCGACATATTCTCTTGTTTGTTGTAGTAAATCAGGCGATTGAAGAAATAAATCTTTCGCTTCTTTCAATAAAGGGAAACTACCGATTGGTTTTCCTGTTTTTTCTATTACTTGAATTTTGTCGGTTTCACTTAATTCATAAACTTCAAAAATAAGTTGATTGATTATTGCTTCATTGATTAAGACAAAAGCTAGTTGTGCATTTTCATAATTCAAGTATTCAAAAAGTCGCGGTTGCAAAGAGGATTGTTGAATTTCGACAAGCGGGTTGTTAACAAAATCTGCTTCAATAAGTTGATAACGATTGAGTTCCTTTTTTATTTCTACGTTTTTTAATCCTAAAGTGTGTAAAACCTTTTTTATATTATGTGGCGGTTCAATAAATGGAATTCGTTCTAAATCACCAACTTGAGTGTTTACGGTCGGATTTAAGCAAGACAATATGTAGTAAGCCGTTTTGCTGTTCAAAAATGATAGTGCAGTAAGATTGTCTATGTTCGATTTAAAAAAAACGGAAGGCGCGCCGTCAGCAAAAATCGAATTTTCAGGTGAAATTCTGAAATCTCCACCTTTTGCAGTTGCTTTAAGAGTAGAAACGCCTTCCTTAAAATAATAACTTTCATTTCTTACGGTTGATTTCGGAAACTTCTTAATTGCTTCTCCGCTGTTTGCCCAATTTATTACTAACCAATTGTTTCCAAACCATTTATTATATTTTCCGCCTTTGATAAATATTTTCCATTTTTCCGATTCTGATAAAGCATTGGATTTAAAGAAACATTCCCACCAAAATCTTGTAAATCTCTCGTTGTCTCCAGTTGAAATACCTGTTCTTACATCTCCGGCGTTTCCCATAGAAATTCCTTTAAATTTATTTCTAAATCCATCCGAAATCCAGTAAATAAACGGATAACCTTCAATAATTTTGAGTTTGGATTGGTCAACGAAGATGATGATTTTATTATCTTTTTTTTCCACTAAATCATTCAACGCACTCAAAACAATCTGTTTCTTATTTCTTTCTTGGAACGCATCTCCAATGTGAAAGTAAACACTTTTCGTATGTTTCGGAGATTTTGCTAAAACATAAAAAGCTGCATCTAATCGCACGCTCGTATCAAAAAGATTTGCTCTGTCCAGACCGTAATTCACAAATAAATCAATATGTGTTTTCTCAATTATAAACTTCCGCACATCTTCAAATGTCTTGATAAACATAAACGTATGCGGATGAATCAATGCGACATAACCGTTTTCGTTGGTCAATTCACAGCAACGCTTGATAAATGCCGCATATAAATTGGAATTGAATTTATACGGCTTTTTATAATTCGCTTCGATAAAACTTTTTAATTGCGCCCCGAAATCGGAACTGTCCGTATAAGGCGGGTTGGCAACCGCAACATCATATTTCTGCGTCAATAAATCTAAAAACGTAATCGCATCGGACGTTTTTACGGTCAGGAAAGACATACCGAATTTTTGGCTGTGTTCGGCAACGGCGATTCTGAGATTCTGAAAAAAGTTCCCGCGAAACTTGTAGTAATCGGATATTTTTTCTACATACATAACCGATAAAGTGAATTTTTTTGCTTCTTTAATGAGTTGTTCAATTTCAGAAAGAAATTTTTCTTCGATTCTGAGCAACGAGCCAAATTTCAATGATTTTTGTAAATCGCTCCAAATATCTGAAACAATTCTCTCCGTGTTTTCATCTAACGGATGGTCGCTTTCAAAGACGATTTTCGCCTTTTCAAATTCGTCGAGAAAAAAGTCAGATGAAACAATGTTCAAATACTCAACCTTGAACGTTCGTTTTTTGCGTTTGGCTTTGATGTAAAGCCCGAGTTGGGCAATCTGCACCGCCCGATCATCCAAATCTATGCCGTGCAGATTATGTTTAAGAATAAGTTCGGGAATCTTGCGTTCATCATAATCCGCGCCATAGTTTTCGATCTGGTCGAGATAAAGATCGTAAAACAAATCAAAGCCGTATAACAGGAAATTAGCCGAACCGCACGCCGGATCAATCAGTTTAACTTCCGTCAAATCTTTTGGCGTTCGCGTTTGCTCGGTCGGCGCGTTGGCGATCTGGTATTTATCTTTGATCGCGGAATGCGGAAACATTTCCAGATAAAGTTTCCCCAGCGAATTATCAACCAGAAACTTCACCACCCAGCGCGGCGTGTAAACCTGACTCTGAATTGTAACCTTGTTGTATTCGGTCTTTGCCTTGCTTTCCTTGTGCGCGATCTTTTTGTAATTGTTGTAGCTTTCATAAAGCCAGCCCATCACATCATCACTCTGCCAGATATTGTCTTCGACATCTTTGTCAGCTTCGACCGCGTTAAAGGCTTCGATAATCTGATTAAGCTCAATCGCCGTCGGCAGAAGATGATAAGGGTAATCAAGACTAAAAAGATTGATTTCGCCTGAAAGTTTCTGCAATTCGTCTTCAAGAAATTTAACCAAACCTTCCTGTTCAGCACTGCGCTGTTCGGAATTTTCTTCAAGCCATGCCAAATGCGCAAAAGAACGCCCACCGTGCATCGTTTGACGGGTAACGATTTCGGGATTCAGTCGGTGCGCTTCCATGACCTTCAAAGCCGCCAGACGATTGAATAAGGTAAAGGTAAATTCTTCAACCAGTTTTTCGTAAGCCTCATTGCGTTTGTGATTGGTTTCCTCAATCAAGGTGTCGAAAATAGTCTCGATCCGTTTACGGTCTTCGTGATATTCATAAGGAATATTCTCAATCGGAACGAGAGATTTTTCAGAAATGCCCATTCTGCCAAGGCGATTACGAAACGCTTGGTCAATCAAACGGCGGATTTTATCTGTGTGATCGGCAAGTTTCATAAGTTTTACCTTGTGTGCAACTTTAATTGAAAATCAAATTGTTGCTAAGTTGTTGAAAATAAATACAATTCCTTAAATGTCGCGTAGCGACAATATGAGTTTAGCCGTGTCTTTCAAGCATTAGTTTCTACACAAGTTGGAAACACCTAAAATCTTCGGGTTTTGTCGCTGAAGGCGACTGACATTATAGCCTAGCGAGAATCGCTAGGTTAATTGCGATAAATTTCGCTCGCTGAAGGCGAGCAACAATCGCCGCGCTTTTTGTTCGTCGCCTTCAGCGACGGAAAATGTGTTCAAACTACCTAGTGGTGCTTGGTGGAAATAACCTCGCATTTTTAATTATCAAAAGACGAACTGTAAATGTCCATAATTAAATGGCTTTGCTATCGTTCGATTGAAATATCACACAAATTCTCTATGTTGGGAAATTTCCACCCAGCACC
>JANPDZ010000932.1:0-1913 GCA_031431735.1 Acidobacteriota bacterium
TATTTTTACTCTGCGTTCTCCGCGTTCTCTGCGTTAAATAACTCTTTAAATTTCTAAACGCATTTCTTCGTTGATGCCCGCTTCGATTCTTCCCTTTCGGTCGTGTGAAAATCCGCTTACAAGCGCGACAAAAATGTCGGATTTTTCTTCCATCGGAACGTGACCGCAATTTTTCAGCACGACAAGGCGCGAATTAAGGATTGAATTGTAAAGCGTTTCGCCGTTTTTGATCGGGATCACCGTGTCTTCTTCGCCCCAGATGATGAGCGTCGGCTGATTGATAAGGTGCAAGTCTGCTTCGATGCGGTTCGCGTCCCAATTTCTGCCCGCTTGCAAAACCGCGTTGTGTCCGTCTTTCGCGTGCAGCGGGCGAATGATCGAATCAATGCGGTCTTTCGTGATCAAATGATGATTCACGGGGGCGAGCGTGCCTTGCATCCGTATCTTCATAAACACTTTGGAATCCATAAGGAACAGCGTCAGAACTTCGCCGACCCCGGGAATCCGCGCTAGTTTCATAATCGGATGATTTTTCGGCTCGTCGTTGATAACCGCGTCAACCAGCACGAGTTTTTCGACTCGTTCAGCGTAATCGAGCGCAAGCGTCAAGGCAATTGCGCCGCCGTAGGAACTGCCGACAACGCAAGCGCGTCCGATGCCGAGCCGGTCCATAAAACGCGAGATCATTCGCGCCTGCGACGTGATCTTATAATCAAACCAGACCGGTTTATCGGAATAACCAAAACCGATCAGATCAACCGCGACAACGTGAAAACCTTCACTCGCCAATTCGGGCGCAACCGTTTTCCAAACATACGCCGAAGCCGTAAAACCATGAATCAAAAGCAACGTCGGATTACGGATGTCGCCGAATTTTTGATAATGAACGGTCGCGCCGTCAATCTCGACAAAATGCGAATTTTCCGAATGAACGACTTTTTCGGAAACATCGCGCCAATCAACCGTTTCAGCCCGTGAAAGCAATTTCCAGGCAACCACCGCGCCAACCGCGCCGCCAACTCCTAAAGCCAGATGTTTTGTTTTCATAAATTTGATGTTTAGAGTTCAGGCTTTAAAGCGCGTCTGCCGGCGAAGCGCGTCCGACTGGCAAACTAAAGTTTGGACTCTGAGCTAAGATTTTACACTAAAACGAGTTTCGGTTGAACTGTTTTTTCGGCATTGTTGAAAAAACCTACGCCCAATAGATTTCCGCCTTCCGTCAAACGCAAAACTTCGCCGTCTTTTAATTCATCTGAAGCTCTTTTCAGCTTCACGCCATTTTTTATTTTAGAAACTTCTTCAGCAGTTAATTTCACTTCCTTAAGATGCGAAACCGCGTCGTTTGTTGAAATTAAAACTTCCGAAAGTTTATTTTCCGCGACGATTTCTTCCAATTTTTCAAGCGTCACGGATTTTTCGATGCCGAATTTACCGGCGCGGGTTCGCCTGAGTTCCGCGAGATGCGCGCCCGTCTTTAATTTTTTTCCGATGTCTTCCGCCAAAACCCGAATATAAGTTCCGGCAGAGCAAAGAACTTTAAGTTCCAAGTCCCAAGTTTCAAGTTCCAAGTCTTTCGGTTGAGATTTTTTCTCCTTTTCTCCTCTTCTCCTCTTCTCCTCTTCTTTAATCATCTCAAGTTCATAAATTTTAACCTTGACGGCTTTTCGTTCAATCTCAATGCCTTTTCGCGCCAGTTCGTAGAGTTTTTTGCCGTCAACCTTTTTCGCCGAAAACATCGGCGGCGTTTGCCAGATCTCGCCGCGAAAATCTTTTAATACGTTTTCGATTTCCGCTTTTGAAATTTGAAATCTGAAATTTGAAATTGAAGATTCCTTAATTTCGCCTGTTCGGTCGCCCGTGTCGGTTTCAAATCCGAATCTGACAACCGCTTCATACTCTTTCGCGTCTTTATC